>JAIRTY010000363.1 GCA_031254715.1 Nocardiopsaceae bacterium
CGCGGCCGCCACCCAGGCGCTGGCCGGCACGTCCAGGTGCGCCACCTGGCCCCGGGCGTGGACTCCGGCGTCGGTGCGGCCGGCCGCGGTCAGCGCCGGTGGCTCCGGCAGCCGCAGCACCCGGCCGAACGCCTCGGCGAGGGTCTGCTGGACGGTGCGCCGGCCCGGCTGGCTCGCCCAGCCCGAGAAACCGGCCCCGTCGTAGGCGATGTCAGCCCGCAGCCGGACCAGATCGGTCCCGGTACTGCTGCCGTCTGCGGGCGAGGGGAGCTCTTCCTTCATGATCACGGTAGATCAGGAGGGCTGGTGTCCGGCCAATCCACCACGATCATGGGGTTGACACCCCCATGGGTCCCCTGTGCCAGCGCCTGCCTAACCGCGGGTGTCCTCGGAGCCATCCTCATCAGCGGCCTCGGCGTCATCACTGTCAGCCTCGTCAGCAGCGGCCTCAGCCTCGTCAGCGGCCTCCGCGTCAGCAGCTTCCGCCTCCGCAGGCGCGGCCTCAGCCTCGGCGGCCGGAGCCTCCGGGGCCCCGGTCTGGGCCTCAGCCTCCGCTGCCTCAGCCTCAACTGCCCCCGCTTCAGCCGCCTCGGCCCCGGCGGCCGGAGCCTGCCCGGCGGCCGCTCGCCCGGCCGGCTGGGACCGGCGGGAACGGCGGCGCCGGGACGAGCCGGTCGCCTCCTCGCGGACGAGTTCGATCACCGCGAGCGCCGCGTTGTCGCCCTTGCGCGGGTTCACCTTGGTGATCCGGGTGTAGCCGCCGTCCCGGTCCGCAAAGCTGGGCCCGATCTCGGCGAAGAGGTTGTGGACGACGTCCTTGTTGCTGACCACCGTCAGCACCTGGCGGCGGGCATGCAGGTCACCGCGCTTGGCGAAGGTGATCAGGCGCTCGGCGAACGGCCGCAGGCGCCGCGCCTTCGCCTCGGTGGTGGTGATCCGGCCGTGCTCGAACAGCGCGGTGGCGAGGTTCGCCAGGATGTGCCGCTGGTGGGCCGGACTGCCACCCAGCCGCGGGCCCTTGGTGGGCGTCGGCATGCCGTCGTTCTCCTCGGTCTCGTCCTCGGGCCCGGCCGGCCGGGAGCCCAGCAGGCTCCCGGCCCCGGAACCGGTCAGTACTGCTCGGTCTCGACGTAGCTGTCGTCGTCGTCAGCGGCGTAGCTGTCCACCGCCGTGCCGGGGTCGAACCCGGGCGGCGAGTCCTTGAGCGCCAGGCTCATGTCGGCCAGCTTCTGCTTGACTTCCTCGATCGACTTGGCGCCGAAGTTACGGATGTCCAGCAGGTCCTGCTCGCTGCGGGCCACCAGCTCGCCCACGGTGTGGATGCCCTCGCGCTTGAGGCAGTTGTAGGAGCGGACCGTGAGGTTGAGCTCCTCGATCGGGAGCGCCAGGTCAGCCGCCAGTGCCGCGTCGGTCGGGGACGGGCCGATGTCGATGCCCTCGGCATCCACGTTCAGCTCGCGAGCCAGGCCGAACAGCTCCACCAGCGTCTTGCCCGCGCTCGCCACCGCGTCCCGGGGGCGCATCGAGGGCTTGGTCTCCACGTCGAGGATGAGCCGGTCGAAGTCGGTCCGCTGCTCCACCCGGGTCGCCTCGACCTTGTAGGTGACCCGCAGCACCGGCGAGTAGATGGAGTCGATCGGAATCCGGCCGATCTCCTGGCCCGGCTGCTTGTTCTGGGCCGCCGACACGTAGCCGCGGCCGGGCTCGACCGTCAGCTCCATCTCCAGCTTGCCCTTGCCGTTCAGGGTGGCGATGTGCAGGTCCGGATTGTGCACCTCGACCCCGGCGGGCGGGGCGATGTCGGCGGCGGTCACCTCGCCCGGGCCCTGCTTGCGCAGGTACATGACCACCGGCTCGTCCTGCTCGGACGAGACCACCAGCTCCTTGAGGTTGAGGATGATGTCGGTGACATCTTCCTTCACGCCCGCCACCGTCGAGAACTCGTGCAGCACGCCCTCGATCCGGATGCTGGTCACCGCCGCACCCGGGATCGATGAGAGCAGTGTGCGGCGGACCGAGTTGCCGATCGTGTAGCCGAAGCCGGGCTCCAGCGGCTCGATCACGAACCTGGACCGGTAATCTCCGATGGGCTCTTCGGTGAGCGTTGGACGCTGGGCGATGAGCATTGCCTACCCCTTTCCGCGACGCCCGCTATATGACTGTCGCGATCCGTGCCGGCGCCCGCCGCCCCGGCGGCCGCCTTTCCCGCCCCGGGCGTTCCCGCCCCGGGCAGGGTGTTACTTCGAGTAAAACTCCACGATCATCTGTTCCTGGACCTGGGTGTCGATCTGCGCCCGGGACGGCATTGCGTGCACGAGCACCCGCATCTTGTCCGGAATCGCCTCCAGCCACCCCGGCACCTGCCGGTCCCCCGCTTCCGCCCTGGCCACCACGAACGGCGTCATCTCGAACGACTTCGGCCGGACCTCAATGATGTCCCGCTCGCTCACCAGGTAGGAGGGGATGTCCACCTTCTTGCCGTTGACCAGGAAGTGGCCGTGCATGACCAGCTGCCGCGCCATGTCCCGGCTCTTGGCGAAGCCGGCCCGGAACACCACGTTGTCCAGCCGGCTCTCCAGGATCTGGAGCATGACCTCGCCGGGCTTGCCGCGGCGCCGGGTCGCTTCCTCGTAGTAGTTGCGGAACTGCCGCTCCATGAGCCCGTAGATCCGCTTGGCCTTCTGCTTCTCCCGGATCTGGAGCAGGTGCTCGCTCTCCTTCGGCCGGTTGCGCCCGTGCTCGCCGGGCGGGTAAGGCCGGTGCTCGATCGGGCACTTCGGCGAATCGCACTTCGCGCCCTTCAGGAACAGCTTCATCTTCTCGCGGCGGCAGAGCTTGCAGTCCGCACCCGTGTACCGAGCCATGTCCCTTACCCCTCAGACCCTGCGCCGCTTCGGTGGCCGGCAGCCATTGTGCGGAACGGGCGTCACATCCTGGATGGAGCCGACTTCGAGGCCGGTCGCCTGCAGCGAGCGGATGGCCGTCTCCCGGCCCGAGCCCGGGCCCTTCACATACACATCCACCTTGCGCATGCCATGCTCCATCGCCCGGCGGGCCGCCGCCTCGGCGGCCATCTGGGCGGCATACGGCGTGGACTTGCGCGATCCCTTGAAGCCGACCTGCCCGGAAGACGCCCAGGAGATGACGTTCCCGACCGGATCGGTAACGGACACGATCGTGTTGTTGAACGTGCTCCGGATGTGCGCATGCCCGTGGGCGATGTTCTTCCGTTCCTTACGGCGTACCTTTTTGGCGCCGGTGCGAGTCTTAGGAGGCATCTACTTCCCGTTCGGTGAGGTCATCGATCCGCGGCGGCGGACTACTTCTTAGCGGCCCGCTTCTTGCCGGCCACTGTCTTCTTCCTGCCCTTACGGGTGCGCGCGTTCGTCTGCGTGCGCTGGCCGTGCACCGGCAGCCCGCGCCGGTGCCGCACGCCCTGGTAGCAGCCGATCTCGACCTTGCGGCGGATATCGGCCTGCACCTCGCGCCGCAGGTCGCCCTCGACCCGGTAGTTGCCGTCGATCCAGTCGCGGAGCTTGACCACGTCGTCGTCGGACAGGTCGTGCACCCTTGTGTCGCCGCTGACCCCGGTCCCCTGGAGCGTCTCCAGAGCCCGGGTGCGGCCGATTCCGTAAACGTAGGTGAGGGCAACCTCCAGCCGCTTATCACGCGGGAGGTCAACGCCAACCAGACGTGCCATGCGGGCAGTTCTCCTTCGCTCGGGAGGTCCTGCGCACCGCCTCCCCGCCCCTGCCCGGGCGGGCCCCGGCCTCCTTCCGGGGGTGCCCTGCGGAGCCTGGGCCCCGCAGGCGGTAGTGCGCGCCTGTCCTACGCCCTCACCCCTGGCGCTGCTTGTGCCGGGGATCGGAGCAGATCACCATGACGCGGCCATGCCGACGGATGACCCGGCACTTGTTGCAGATCTTCTTCACGCTCGGCTTGACCTTCATTGCGGTTCTCCTCGGGCACCGGGTGCTGCCCGGCCCGTTCGATATGTTCTTTTGTTACTTATAGCGGTAGACGATGCGCCCGCGGCTGAGGTCATACGGGCTCAGCTCCACCACCACCCGGTCATCGGGGAGGATCCGGATGTAGTGCATCCGCATCTTCCCGCTGATATGGGCGAGGACCTTATGCCCGTTGTCCAGCTCCACCCGGAAGAAGGCGTTGGGAAGTGACTCGACCACCGTGCCTTCGATCTCGATGGCCCCATCCTTCTTGGGCATATCCTCCGCGCTTCGCTGCATCGCCCGTCCGCACCGGCCGCATGACCGGCTGCCAACGGTAGGGTTTCCTGGCCATAAGCGGCCCGGCAGCCTGCCCGCCAGGACACCGGCGGGAACCACACGGGGACGCATGAGAGCGCTATCGCCCTCAGGGCCGCAGCAGAGTCTACGCGACCCGGCCAGTTAATGCGAACGCAGGGTCCGGCCGTGGCATTCCCGAAGGCTCCCGCCCCGGCATTCCCGGCGCGCGCTCTCCCGTCCCGCCGGCCGCGAGAGCGAATTTTCATTCCGAACGGGGGTGATCCCGCCGATTCCCCGGATGCGAGCCAGTGATCCACCGGGCCAGCATGAGCGCGCCCCACGGGCCGGCCACCCACAGGAACCAGAGGCTGCCCGGGTGGCCGGACAGCAGCCAGACCACGAAGCACAGCAGGCTGATCGACAGCCAGCTGCCCCACGCCGCCCGCCAGGCCGGGGACAGCCGGGAGGATTCGGAATGCAGCCGCCAGGGCAGCTGGCCCCCTGGCGGCCCGCCCCGCCGCCGCAGCGACGCATCCGGCAGCGAATAGAGGTCGATCCCCGGCAGGTCAGACATGATCTCGTCCAGCTCGCCCACGGTCTTGGCCGCGTACGTCTGCTCCAGCCGCTCGTTGAACTCCTCGGCGGTGAGGCGGCCAGCTGCCATGTGCTCTCGCAGCAGTGCCGCGGTGCGGTCACGGTCCGCGTCGGAGGCACGCATCCTGGGATCGGCCATGGTGTCCTTCCTACCTCAGTACGGCCGAAGCCGGGAGGGCGGCGGCGCCGGTCAGGGCGGCGAACCCGGCCGTCCCGCCGTCCTCGGCGGTCAGCACCCACGGGCCGGCCTCGGTAACGGCGACCGTGTGCTCGAAGTGGGCGGACCAGCCGCCCTCCTCGGTCACCACCGTCCAGCCGTCGTCGAGCAGCCGGGTCGCGGGGTCGCCCAGCACCAGCAGCGGCTCCACCGCCAGCGCCATCCCCGCCGTCAGCGCCGGTCCGCGCCGCGGCCGGCCGATGTTCGGCACCGGCGGGTCCATGTGCATCTCGCTGCCGATCCCGTGGCCCACGTAGTCCTCGACGATCCCGTACCACCCGGCAGACCGGGCCGCGGTCTCCACCGCGTGGGAGACGTCCGACAGCCGGCCGCCGGGGCGGGCCCGGGCCATGCCCTGCCAGAGCGCCCGCTCGCAGGCCGCGATCAGCCCGGCGGCCTCGCCCGAGATCGCGCCGGCCCCGGTGGTCAGCGCGGCATCTGCATGCCACCCGGCCACGATCGCCCCGCAGTCGATGGACACCACGTCACCGTCGCGGATGCGGCGGCCGGGAGCCGGGATGCCGTGCACGACCTCCTCGTTGACGGAGACGCAGATGGTGGCCGGGAACCCGTGATAGCCCAGAAAGGACGGCCGCGCCCCGGCGCCCTTGATCTCGGCGGCCGCGATGGCATCCAGGTCCGCGGTGCTCACGCCCGGTTCGGCGGCAGCGGCGCAGGCGGCCAGGGCGCGGGCCACCACCAGCCCGGCCTCCCGCATCGCGGCCAGCTGCGAGTCGGTTTTGACCTCGATGCCGGCCCTGCGCCTGCGCGCCATCACCCCTCCTGATCCCCTATCACGGTACCTGGGCGCCGGCCCGGGGCCCGCCGGGAGTCAGCCGCCTGCCGCCGCGCCCGGGCCCGACTGCGGCGCGATGCCGCTGAGCACCGTCGCCGCCAGGTCCCCGGGCAGCCCCGGCGGCACGGCGAACGGCCCGCCGGCCGGGTTGAACAGCAGTGGCGGCAGCACCTGGCCGTGCATGGCGCCGACGATCAGCATGGTGGCCGAGGCCACGTCCGCGGCCGGGTCGACCCGCCCGAGTGCCTGTTCGGCATGCAGGTAGGCGGTGAGGACGTCCGGCAGGCCGCGGGGCTCGCGGTCCTCCTGGCCGGCCTCCCCGGCGGATTCCCCGCCGGGTGGCTCCGCCGCGCCCGCGCCGGGCGGGTCGCCGGGTCCGGACGAGTCGCCGGGCCCGGGCGGGTCGCCGGCGGCGGTCGCGGCCGAACCGAATGCCGCATTGCCCCCCACCATCGCCCGGAACCGGGTGAGGACATTGGGCTGCCGCACCAGCCCGGCGAAAGCGGGCATCACCCGCATCAGCACCGCCATCCCGGTTTCGATGAACGACGCCAGGTTCGCCGCCACCGTGCCGGTTCCCGGCTCCGGCAACAGCGGCGGGGCCTCCCCCATCACCCTGGCGACGTGCGCCAGCAGGGCGTGCGCGAGCAGGTCTTCCTTGTCCTCGAAGTAGTTGTAGAGCACGCCGTCGGCGACGCCGGCGGCCCGGGCGATGTCACGGACGGCCACCCCCTCGGC
>JAIRTY010000388.1 GCA_031254715.1 Nocardiopsaceae bacterium
GGAACCTCCTAGCGCGTGCCCAGTTTCCGCCCTGGCTGGTCCGCATCGAGTTCGGCGCTTAGAACTCCTCGAAATTTCGGAGCGCCGCGTCTGGTTTCGGCCAGTCCTGTTCGTCTTCCTGACGAAGCTAACAGACAAATGAGGAGCACCGCCATGCGCAAGATCATCAATTCAGCCTTCGTCTCGCTCGACGGCGTCACCGCAGACCCGAGCTCCTGGGCGCTCTTCGACCAGGACGCAGGGGAGGAAGCCGTTCAGGCGCTGCAGGCCCTCGGCGGCATGCTCATGGGACGAGGCACCTACGAATACTTCGCCGATGTCATGCCCAGCCAGACCGGGCCATATCCAGACGCGATGAACGCCATTCGCAAGTACGTGTTCTCCTCGACGCTGCAGAACGCTGACTGGAACAACTCCACGCTCATTCGCGACGACGTCGTCACCGCCGTGACCGAGCTCAAGCAAGAGGATGGCGGTGATCTCATGATGTACGGATACGGGCGGCTCAGCCAGACCCTGCTCGCCCACCACCTGGTCGATGAAATCCGCTTCTCGATCCACCCGGTGCTAGCCGGCGGGGGATCGGCTGGCAACGGCAAGACGCTCCGGATGAAGCTTCTCGGCGCAAGCCCAGCGCCGAGCGGCGTCGTCGCGCTCACCTACCAGCCCGCCGCCAGCTGAGCGGTGAGGCCCGGCGTGGCCGCAGGCCCGCCGGGCCTCACCCACATCCGCTGTTGAACCGTAAGACGTTCTGTCTTACTATCTGCACATGCCCGACACGATCACCATCCGCACTGATGACGAGACCGAGCATGCCCTCGAAGTGCTGACGCACGACGGTGTCTCGCGGTCTGCTGCCATCCGCCAGGCGGTGCTGGAGACTGCCAGCCGCCGTGAGCGGGCGGCCCAGATGCGCCGGGAAATCTTGCGGATGGATCTCGGGACGCCGGACGGGGTCAACGTGGCGGACGAACTGACCCAGGACCGCTCCGGCGAGCGCTGATGATCTACCTGGACTCGGCAGCAATCGTCAAGCTCGTCCACGCCGAGCCAGAGTCGGCGGCACTGCGATCCTGGCTCGATGAGCGGGCCGAGACCGGCTGGATCAGCTCCGTGCTCGCAGAGGTTGAGTCATTCCGCGCACTAGCCAGGTACGCCCCCGAGTCCGTCGCCAGGCTGCCGGCTGTCCTAGACCAGATCGACCTGATCGATCTCGGCCCGCCCGTCCGGATCCTGGCGCAGGCCGTCCGGCCCGCCACCGTGCGCAGCCTGGACGCTATACACCTCGGCGCGGCCCTGCACGCGCGTCACGCGTTGACCTCGTTCGTCACCTACGACAAGCGTCTGCTGGATGCTGCTTTGGCAGCGGGCCTCCCCGCCGATGCGCCTGCCTAGCCCGCACCTGCCTGCCGTCGGCCCCGCGCTCGCTGCATCGGAGCAGGGATGACCCTGATGCTGGCGGGATGGATCTCAGGGTCGAACCGGGGTTGATCCGGATCGACGCGGTCGGCCGGCGGCGGCAGGCTTAAAGCATCAGCATCACCACTGCGACCCACCGGAGACCGATCATCATGTTCGCGATCATCGCCCTCGTCCTCATCGCCCTCGTGGCTGCCCTGGTCGTGCTCAGCTTTGCCGTGCACGTCCTGTTCTCGCCGTGGCTGCTGCTGCTGGCGGTCGCTGGCATCCTGGCCTGGATCAAGTTCCGTCCGCGGCGCTCCCACCGGTAACGTGGCGCGCCATCCCACGGCCTCAGCGGATGAAGCCGCTCTCGTAGGCGGTGATGACCGCCTGGACGCGGTCCCTGGCGCCGAGCTTCGCCAGGACGTTGCGGACGTGGGTCTTGACGGTCTCCACTCCGAGGAACAGTTCGGCCGCGATCTCGGCGTTGGACCGGCCCTGCGCGATCAGCCGCAGGACATCGGTTTCGCGGTCGGTGAGGTTCGCCTCGGCGAGCGCGCGGCCCCCCGGCGCGGGATGGCGGGTGGCCAGCCGCCGGATCGCGGCCGGGAACAGCAGCGACTCGCCGCCGTGTACCGTGCGGATCGCGTTGACGAAGTCCTCCGCCGGGGAGCGCTTGAGGAGAAACCCCCGCGCTCCGGCCTGCAGCGCGTCGTAGACGTAGTCGTCGTTCTCGAAGGTGGTCACCACGATGACCGCGGGGCCGCCGTCATCGAACTGGCCGAGCAGCCGGGTGGCCGCGATCCCGTCCACCCGCGGCATCCGGACGTCCATCAGCACCACGTCGGGGCGTAGGCGCCGGGCCTGCGAGACTACGGCCGCACCGTCGTCTGCCTCGCCGGCCACCGTGAGATCGGGCTCAGACTCCAGGATCGCCCGCAGGCCGCTGCGGACGAGCGGTTCGTCGTCGGCCAGGAGCACCCGGATCTGGCTCACGGCCGGACGTCCCCGGCGGGCAGGGTGACACAGAGCACCCACCGGCCGCCGTCCGCGCCGGCGGTGGCGGTGCCGCCGAGGGCGGCGGCGCGTTCCTCGATGCCGCCGAGCCCTCGCCCGGTACGCGCCGGGCGCCGGCCGCCGGCCGGGTTGCTGAGCCGGATGCCGAGGCCGTCACCGCCGAGCCGCACGTCGAGCTTCGCCGTGCCGTCCGCCGAGTACTTCAGCGCGTTGGTCAGGCCTTCCTGCACGATCCGGTAAGCCTCCTGGCTGACCAGTGCGGGCAGCCGGGACAGGTCACCTGACACGGCCGAGCTGACGGTCAGCCCGGCCGACCGGGCACCGGTAATGAGCGCGCCGAGGGAGCCCAGGCCGGGCGCGGGCGCCGCGGAGTGCTGTGTCTCGTCTCGCAGCAGGCCGAGCATCTGGTCGAGTTCCGCTGCCGCCCGGCGCGAGGCCGTCTCGATCGTCACCAGCGCCTGCTCGGCGAAACCGGGATCGCGCGCGATGACCTTCCGCGCGGCCGAGGCCTGCACGGTCACCACCGACAGGGCATGCCCGACGCTGTCATGAATCTCGCGGGCGATCCGGTTGCGCTCGGTGGCCCGGGCGGCGCCGGCCTCCAGGCGCTGGAGCCGCTCGGCGTAGGACGGCCCGAGCAGCACCGGGCCGAGCCATGCCAGGAACCGGCCGGCAAGCAGCGTGCCGAGCAACGTCGCTGCCGCGGCCGGGACCGTCCACCAGCTGCCTGCCAGTGCGATCAGGCCCAGCACGGCGGCAACGAGAACGGCGCCGGTGCCCACCTGCAGGAGGAACCACGCTAGCGTTCGCCGCCGTTGCTGCCAGCCGCTGGCAGGGCCGGGCAGCCCGTCCGGGAACTCGACCGCCAGCAGGCTCTGCACCGCGACACCCTCGACCTGCCGCACCGCAGGCACGATGCCCACCAGCAGCGGCCCGCCGACGAGCACGACCCCGATCAGGGCCGTCGCCCACGCCGGCGCGCCGCCCATTGCCACCAGCGTGAGCAGGGTGAAGTCCGCGATGCCGAGAGCCAGCGCCAGCGCGGCGCCGACCAGGACGAACACCGCCCGCAGGTAGCTCTTCGACGACAGCAGCAGCTCCTGCGCCGGGCGCAGCAGGCTCACGACTCCCACCCTGCCATTCAACTCAACCCGCGTCGGGGCTGTGCCCATAGCGGCTGTGCCCATGGCGGCGGCGCCAGTAGCTGATGGTCACCGCGGCCAGCAGCGGTCCCCACAGCAGCAACGGCGCGTAGGCGGCAACCGCGACCAGTCCCTGCCAGTCACCGAGGCTCAGCGGGGTATCTGGAGCCGCGGGCGGCCGTCCACCCGGAGCCCCAGCGACAGGCTCACCGCGGTCCACGTCCACAGCAGCGTCAGCACGGCCGACCCCAGCGCGGCGGGGATGACAGCGGCCAGCGCCGGCACCCGCCGCCCGTGCAGGACCGGGATCCAGCGCGGGACGACCTCGCCCCAGGTGGAGACCAGACCGACCGCCGCGAACGCCAGCAGCTCGGAGGCGATGGACAGCAGTACCACGTACAGCCCGAGCGGCACGCCCGGCAGCCCCGACGACCCGAGGGAGCTGAGGTCCCCGCGCATGATCGGCGCATGGAAGGTACAGACGGCGATCCGCCACACGCTGGCGGGAAGCACCGTCAGCGGGATGGCGAGTGCGGCGGCCCGCGCCTGCCGCGAAACCCCGGCCGCCGGGGCGTGCGCGGCCGCCCAGGCCGCGCGAATCCGCCCGGCAGGCGGAGTCCGGGTCCGTGTGGTCAGTGTGGTCATGGGTGCCTTCCGCTGGGTGGGTAAGGGCCGTATCCGGCCGTCTTGCTCCCACGATGCCCAGCGGCTGCCGCTCCTTGATCACTGCCAGGAGGGAATCCGCTCCCTCCGGCGAGGGAAGTCTGTGCCGCAGCCGGGGCCGGACCTCAGCAATTCATTGCTGAGGTCCGGCGGCCCGCTTAGGTAGTCTGTCGAGAGGGGAAGCTCTCGAAAGAGGACCAGGCTGATGACCGTTTTGGTCGGCCGCCGGGAATCGTTCAACGCCGCGCACCAGCTGTGCGACCCTGACCTGTCCGATGACGAGAACCGGCGCTTGTTCGGGAAATGCGCGAATCTGCACGGGCACAACTATGTCCTGGAGGTGGTCGTGGCCGGCGATGTCGATCCGGCCACCGGTTATGTCCTGGACCTGAAGTTGCTGTCGGACCTCATGGCCAGTCAGGTCATCCGCGACGTGGATCACCGCAACCTGAACACAGACGTCCCATGGCTCAAGGGATGCGTCCCGACGGCCGAGAACCTGGCCCAGGCGATCTGGGAGCGCCTCCGGCCGGAGCTTCCTGACGGCCTGCTGCGCTCGGTGCGGATCTGGGAGACCGACAAGAACTGGGCTCAGGTCGGTGACGGGGCCTGAGGCACCGACCGGAACGGGCGCGGAACCCCGCGAGGTGCCCGGTAGCGAGCTGCGGCGGCGGTACACGGCCGCTGACCTGGGCGTGTTCACCCGCGACGAGGCGCGCCGGTTTGTCCCGCTGGGCGACGGCGATCCGCAAACCGATGCGCCTCTCGCCTGGGAGCTGCTGTACCGGCTGGAGCCCGAGCTCTATGACCGGCTGGCCAGCGCTGAGCGGCTCCATCCCGGGGTCGTGGACTGGCTGCCGCGCGAGGTGGACCAGGTCACCGAGGTCGGCGCCGGAACGGGGCGGCTGACATGCGAGCTTGTGGGCCGCGCTGATCACCTGGTGGCGGTGGAGCCCGCGCTGCCGCTGCGCCGGATCCTGCGCCGGAAGCTCGCGGCGGCCGGCCACGGGGGCCGGGTCCGGGTGGTCCGCGGGTTCTTTGACAAGCTGCCGCTGCCCAGCGACTCCGCCGGCCTGGTCGTCGCCTGCTCGGCCTTCACCCCCTCACCGGAGCACGGCGGCGAGGCCGGCCTGGCCGAGATGGAGCGGGTATGCAGGCCGGGCGGGCTGGTGGCGATCATCTGGCCCAATCACCTCGACTGGCTCGCCAGCCGTGGCTACCGCTATGTGAGCTTCCCCGGGCCGATGTGCGTGGAGTTCGGCAGCCATCAGGAGGCAATGGAGCTGGCAGCGATCTTCTACCCGCAGGCGGCCGGCGAGGTCCGGCGGCGCGGCTCGCCGCGGGTCCCGTTCGAGGTGCTGGGCCTCAACGCGCCCCGCGACGTGTCGTTCAAGGTACTGCCGGGATGAAGATCGCGATGATGGCGCCGCTGGTGACGCCGATCCGCGAGCCCCAGCTGGGCGGCTCCCAGGCATTCGTGTCCGATCTGGCCCGCGGCCTGACCGCCCGGGGTCACGACGTGCACATCTACGCCGCCTCCGGCTCTGAGATCCCGGGGGCGAAGGTGATCGACACCGGAGTCGATTCCCGGTCCCTGGCGGATACGCTCTACCGGGCCGCCGGGGGATCTGCGGCTGGGTCATCCCTGGCAGAGTCCGCATTCACCACCGCCTACCGGGCCATGCGGGCGACCAGGTATGACGTGATCCACAACCACGCCTTCGACGCGCCTGCCGTCCGGCTCGCCGCGATGCTGCCTGCCCCGGTGGTGCACACGCTCCACCTGCCGCCGGACGGGGCTGTGTCGGCGGCGCTTCGCCGCCTCACGCGGACCGGCAGCCCGCCGGCGGTGGCGGCCGTATCCGAATTCCAGGCCGTCGCCTGGCGCCGGGTCGCCGCCGTCGACGCGATCCTGCCGCCGTACCCGCCCGCCGGGGTCATTCCCTGGCTGGCGACGGCCGGGCGGGGGGCGCTGTTCGCGGGCCGGCTCAGCCCGGAGAAGGGCGCGGCAGACGCCATTGACATCGCCCGAACGGCCGGGATGCCGATCGACGTCTACGGCGACGTCTACGATCAGCGTTACAGCCAGGAGCAGATCGGCCCGCGGCGAAGCTGGCCAGGGGTGAGCCTTCACCAGGGAGTGCCCCGGGCCTCGCTGTGGGAGGCGATGGCCCGGGCAGCTGTGGTGTTGTGTCCCGCCCGCTGGGACGAGCCCTTCGGGATGGCCGCCGCCGAGGCGCAGGCGTGCGGGACTCCCGTGGTCGCGTTCCGGCGCGGCGGCCTCAGTGAGGTGATCATGGACGGCGTGACCGGCTTCCTGGTGCCGCCCGGCGACGTCGCGGCCGCCGCCGAGGCGGCGGCCAAGGCGGCCGGGCTTTCCCGGCCCGCCTGCCGCGAGCACGCCGAAGCCCGGCTTGACCTGGAACTGAGCCTGGACGCGCACGAGCGCCTCTACCGGCGGGTGACCAGTGGCTGAGCCGGTGCAGGGGCCGCCTGCGGCGGCCGCGGCTGCCGCCCCCAGGTGGCTGGCGGGGCGGCTGGCGGTGGTCACGGGTGCCAGCAGCGGTATCGGCGCCGCCACCGCGGCGGCGGTGGCAGCCGCCGGCGCCCACGTGGTGCTGGCCGCCCGGGACGGCCAGGCGCTCGACCGCGTGGCGGGCCGGATCAGCAGCGCGGGCGGCAAGGCCACTCCCGTGCCGGCAGACGTCAGCAGCGAGGCCGCGGTCGATCACCTGTTCGCCGAGGCCGCCAGGCTGGGCCCGGTGAGCGCGCTGGTCTGCGCGGCCGGGGTGCTGACGCCCGCGCCGTTCGCCGGGACCACGCCGGCCATCTGGGAGGAGACGCTCGGGGTCAACCTGACCGGCGCCTTCCTGTGCTGCCGGGCGGCTTTCACGGCCATGGTTCCCGCCGGCGGGGGCCGGATCGTCACCCTCGGATCGCTGTCCGGCGTGTATGCCACCGAGAAGTTCCCCGGGCTGGCCGCCTACAACGTGTCCAAGTACGGGGTCATCGGGCTCACCGAGGCGATCGCGGTCGAGGGCAAGGAGCACGGCATCAGCGCCATTTGCCTGAGCCCGGGCGCCGTCGACACCGAGATGCTGCGCCGGGCCAATCCGGCGCTGCGCCCTGGCCTCACCCCCGCCGACGTCGCGGAACTGATCGTCGCGCTGATGGACAGCCCGCTGGTGCCGGCCAGCGGGGCGAACATCCCGCTGTTCTCGAACGCCTGACGGCGCTTCAGCGCCTGGCGGGACGCGTCAGCGGCCACCCGCCAGCGACCATAGGCCGGTGCGCTCGTCGGCGAGCACTTCCGGGGCCGGCCGGGCCCGCGCAGCCACGAGACGGGCGCAGGCCGCCATCTCACCGTCGAGGTCCGCCTCGGGGTCACCGCCCCGGTCCAGCCCGGCGGCGGCCCGCACCGCCCCGTCCGCCAGGTAGAAGCCGATCAGCTTGCCGTCGGCCACGCTGCCGCGGACCACGAACTCATCCCAGCTGGCGGCGTGGCCGACGTACTCGATCGTGTGCTCGTACTGGTCTGACCAGAAGCTGTGCAGATAGTCGTAGGGGACCGTTGACCCGAGCATGGATCTGGCCGCGGCCGCGCCCATCTTCTCCGCGTTGTTGAAGTGCTCGACCCGGACCCGGCCGAACAGCGGGTGGAGCTGATTCGCCACGTCTCCGGCGACGTAGACGTCCGCCGCGCTGGCCCGGCACAGCTCGTCGGTCAGGATCCCGTTCTCCTGCTTTACCGGCACGGGCGGGATGTCGGGCTGGATACCGACGCCTGCCACCGCGAAATCGCAGTCGATACGGCGACCGGCGGCGGTCACGACCGCCGCCAGCCGTCCGGTCCCCTCGAAGGCGGCGACGTGCTCACCGGCCAGCAGCTCGGCGCCGTTCGCGCGGTGGAAGCCGCCGATCAGCGCACCGAGCTGATCGCCCAGGACCCCTTGCAGCGGAGCCTGGCCCGGGAAGACCGCGGTCACCTGGACCCCGAGCTGAGTGAGCGAGGCGGTCACCTCGCAGCCGATGAAGCCCATGCCCACCACGACCGCGCGCCGTCCCGGCGCCGCCTCCTGCTTGATGGCGTCGCACTCGGCCACCGTCCGCAGGTAGTGGACCCCGGGCAGGTCGGCCCCGGGGAGCCGGAGCCGCCGGTTGCGTCCGCCGGTGGCG
>JAIRTY010000401.1 GCA_031254715.1 Nocardiopsaceae bacterium
TACCGGGGCGCTGGCGCTGCTGACCGGGCACCCGGTGCGCAGCGACTACAAGCTGCCGGGCGAGCCGGACGTGCTGCCGCCGCCGGATGCGGTCATCGTGGCGCCGGCCACGGTGAACACGATCAACAAGTGGGCGGCCGGGATCTGCGACACCCTGGCACTCGGCATCCTGGTCGAGGCGATCGGGAAGCGGCTCCCGGTGGTGGCGGTCCCGTTCTCTCATCAAGCGCACGCCGTCCACCCCGCGTTCGCCGAGAACGTCGCCCGGCTCCGGTCCTGGGGCGTCACGGTCCTGTCCGAGCCCGGCGCCTACCCGCCCGCCGAGCCCGGCACCGACCTCGGCCCGGCCTCGTTCCCGTGGGAGAAGGCGCTCGCCGCCCTGCCCGCGAGCCGCTAGGGCAGGTCCTGCCCTAGCCGAGGTTCTCCATGATGTCGTCCGGGACCGAGTAGTTGGCGTACACGTCCTGCACGTCGTCGGAGTCCTCGAGCGCCTCGATCAGCCGGAACACCCGCTTGGCCTGCTCCTCGTCCAGCGGGACCTCGACCGCGGGCAGGAACGCCACCTCGGCCGAGTCGTAGTCGAGGCCGGCCTCGGCCACCGCGGTCCGCACCGCCACCAGATCCCCCGGCTCGCTGATCACCTCGAACGACTCGCCGAGGTCGTTGACCTCCTCCGCGCCCGCATCCAGCACGGCCAGCAGCACGCCATCCTCGGTCACGCCGTCAGCCTTGCTGACGATCACCACGCCCTTGCGGTGGAACAGGTACGACACCGACCCGGGGTCGGCCATCGAGCCGCCGTTGCGGGTGAGTGCGGTGCGCACGTCCGCGGCGGCCCGGTTCCGGTTGTCGGTGAGGCATTCCACCAGCACCGCCACTCCCCCGGGGGCATACCCCTCGTAGGTGACGGTCTCGTAGGTGGCGCCGCCGGCCTCGAGGCCGGCTCCGCGCCGGATCGCCCGGTCGATGTTGTCGTTCGGGACCGAGCTCTTCTTGGCCTTCTGGACCGCGTCGTCCAGGGTGGGATTGCCGGCCGGGTCGGCGCCGCCGGTCCGCGCCGCCACCTCCACGTTCTTGATCAGCTTGGCGAACAGCTTGCCGCGCCTGGCGTCGACCACGGCCTTCTTGTGCTTGGTGGTCGCCCACTTCGAATGGCCACTCATCTGGAATCCCTCACGATGTCAACAAAGAGCCGGTGCACGCGCGCGTCGTCCGACAGCTCGGGGTGGAAGGAGGTGGCGAGCAGCGACCCCTGCCTGACCGCGACGATCCTACCGGTGGCCGCGTCCGTCCCCAGGACCTCCGCGCCGGTCCCGATCTGCTCCACCCACGGCGCGCGGATGAATACCGCATGGAACGGGGGCCGCGGCGGCTCGGCCACGTCCCGCAGCCGGATGTCCGCCTCGAACGAGTCAACCTGGCGGCCGAACGCGTTGCGCCGGACGGTCATGTCGATGCCGCCGAACGTCTGCTGCCCGCCAACCCCGTCCAGCAGCCGGTCGGCCAGCATGATCATGCCGGCACAGGACCCGAAGACCGGCAGGCCGCCGCCGATCCGCTTGCGGACCGGCTCCATCAGCTCGAACGCGGTCGCCAGCCGCCACATGGTGGTGGACTCCCCGCCGGGGACGACCAGGCCGTCCACCTGCTCCAGCTCGTCCGGGCGGCGGACAGCCACCGGGCGCGCCCCCGCCGCCGCGAGCATCCGCAGATGCTCGGCGACATCGCCTTGCAGCGCGAGCACGCCGACGGGCGGGGAATCGGACACGACTGCGCCTCCGGGTCTGATCGATGCCGGTTCGAGGGTAGCCAGCCGGGGAACACGCCAGCGCCCGTTATGCTTCGGGAACGCCCTGACCTCGCCAGTTCTTCCGGAACGGGGCACCCCAGGCCGCAGCCAGCAGGTCAGCCGGCGCGGACGGCGTGGTCCCGTCGATGCGCCAGCCATCCGGCAGGGCCTGGAGGTATGAGACCTCGAAGCCCGTGCGGGCGCCCCGGTGCTGCCAGCATGCGGTTGCGGGCGGAGGGCCGAACGGGCGGCGCTGCGGCCGGGCCAGCCCGGCGGTGCCGCCTACCCACGCAGGCCGGGGCGCGCGCGACCCGCTGTCAGGGATTCCCCGCCTCCGCTTCCCCCGGCTCCTGCCCGGCGCCGCCCGCGCCCGGCTCGTCTGACGCGCCGCCCGCCCCGGGCTCAGCCGCCGCCCCCGGCTCAGCCGCCGCTCCCGGCTCGGCCGTGGCGCCCGCGGGGCGGCGCGGCATTCCCAGGTGCCGTTCGATAGCGGCCAGCCGGACGGAGATCTCGCCCAGCTGGGCGGTGAGGACGTCGAGCCGGCTGGCCACGTCGCGCATCCGCTCGCCGGGCGCGAAGAAGTGCAGCCCGGTCCCCTCGGCCCGCGCCGCCGTCCCGGCCGGGCCATGCAGCAATTGGATCACCTGCTGGCGGACCCGGTTCAGCTCCCCGCCGAGCTTGACGAGCACCTGCGCGGCCACCCCGTCACCCTCCCGGATCAGGCCCAGCAGGATGTGCTCGGTGCCGATGTAGTTGTGGCCAAGGTTCTTGGCCTCCCGCAGCGACAGCTCCAGCACCTTCTTGGCCCGGGGGGTGAACGGGATGTGCCCCTGCGGCGGCTGCTGGCCACGGCCGATGATCTCCAGCACCTGGCTCCGCACGGTGTCAAGGCCGATGTCCAGCTCGCGCAGGGCCCTGGCCGCGACGCCCTCGCCCTCGTGGATGAGGCCGAGCAGCAGATGCTCGGTGCCGATGTAGTTGTGGTCGAGCAGCCTTGCTTCCTCTTGTGCCAGCACCACGACCCGGCGCGCTCGGTCGGTGAACCTCTCGAACATCTGTCACGCTCCCGGGGTAATGCGCCGGCCACCGGCCAGTCAGGGCCTACCAGCCGCGGCTGGCGTAATGCTGCTGGGGCGGCAGCGTGTCCAGGCTGATACCGGTCATCGCCTCGCCCAGGCCCCGCGAGACCTTCGCGACCACGTCGGGGTCGTCGTGGAAGGTGGTGGCCTTGACGATGGCCTCGGCCCGGCGGGCCGGATCACCGGACTTGAAGATCCCCGAGCCGACGAACAGGCCGTCGGCGCCGAGCTGCATCATCATGGCCGCGTCGGCAGGGCTGGCGATGCCGCCGGCGGTGAACAGCACGACCGGCAGCCGGCCGGCCTGGGCCACCTCGGCCACCAGCTCGTACGGCGCCGCCAGCTCCTTGGCCGCGGCGAACAGCTCGTCGGTGCGCAGCCCGGCCAGCCGCCGGATCTCCCCGGCGATCTGGCGCATGTGCCTGGTCGCCTCGACCACGTTGCCGGTGCCGGCCTCGCCCTTGGACCGGATCATGGCCGCGCCCTCGCCCAGCCGCCGTAGCGCCTCGCCGAGGCTGGTGGCACCGCACACGAACGGGACCGTGAACGCCCACTTGTCCACGTGATGCGCCTCGTCGGCGGGCGTCAGCACCTCCGACTCGTCGATGTAGTCGACCCCGATCGCCTGCAGCACCTGCGCCTCGGCGAAGTGGCCGATCCGGCACTTGGCCATGACCGGGATGGACACCGCCGCCATGATCTTCTCGATCATGTCCGGGTCGCTCATCCTGGCCACCCCGCCCTGCGCGCGGATGTCGGCGGGCACCCGCTCCAGCGCCATCACCGCCACCGCGCCCGCGTCCTCGGCGATCTTGGCCTGGTCGGGCGTGACCACATCCATGATCACCCCGCCCTTGAGCATGTCAGCCATGCCTCGCTTGACCCGCGCCGTCCCGGTCACCGAACCGGGCGATCCGGGCGGGGTCACGACGCTGTTCCCGTCACTAGGGGTGGCATTGACAGACACGCTGAACCTCATTCACTCGGCGCTCACTGTCCTTCTATGGTAGGCGCAGCCTCAGCCAGTGAAGTGCGGCATGTCGGCGCCCCGGTCCTCGCCGTTGGCGGTCATCACCGAGTCGTCGATCTCGAAGAACTCAGGCAGCGGTGCTCCGCCCGCCAGCCGGAGCACCCGGACCAGCCATCTGCGGCGGGCCGCCCGGGTGGCGGCCACCGCGTCGTTGTAGAACTTGCGGGCGAGAAACACCTGGTGGGCGGCGGCTTCCAGCTCAGCGAGCAGCTCATCCGCGCTGCCACGGGCGGTGAGCGCGGCCCGGAATCCCGGCTGGCCAGTGGCCGCCCGCAGCGCCCGGGTCAGGTCGCTCTCGGCCAGCTCGTCCGGGGCGCCAGCGGCCCGCGCGTCATGCGCCGCCCCGGCGATGAGCACGCTGGTCGCCGGGTCGAGCAAGCCGCAGGCCGCCAGTTCCAGGGCCACCGAGCTGCGCCGCACCAATGCCGCGTCCAGCGCCGCGCGGGCCGCCTCCACCCGGGCGTGCAGCCGGTCGAGCCGGCCCGCCCGCCAGGACACGTACACGCCCAGCAGGATCGCGGCTGCGATGACAATGATGATGTTGGTCAGCACGGGACATCACCAGCCGTCACGGTACCCGTCGCCGGCACAGCGCCACCAGTTCGCTGCCCCACCCGCTGCGCGTGCGACGCGCTGCGCGCCCCCGTTCGCTGCTCCGCCCGCTGCGCGTGCGCCGCGCTGCGCTCCCCCGTTCGCTTCTCCGCCCGCTGCGCGTGCGTCGCTCACAGCGCCACCGCGACCGTCCCGGCGGCCGGCACCACCGCCTCGTAGACCTTCACCACGTCTCTGGCTATCACCGGCCAGTCGTAGGCACGGACCGCCTCCGCCGCGGCGGCGGACAGCCGCGCCCGCAGCGCCGGGTCGTCGAGCAGCCGCCCGGCGGCCTCCGCCAGGGCAGCGGGATCGCCGGTGGCGAACAGCTCGCCCGCCCGGCCGCCGCGCAGCACCTGCCGGAACGCATCCAGGTCGCTGGCGGCGATCGGGGCCCCGGCCGCCATGGCCTCGGCCAGCACGATGCCGAAGCTCTCGCCGCCGGTGTTGGGCGCGCAGAACACGTCAACCGACCGGTAGACGCGGGCCTTGTCTTCCTCGCTGACCTCGCCCAGCAGCACCACCCGTTCCCGCAGCGGGGCCGGAAGCCGGCCGAGCGCCTCCCCGGCGTCGCCCGGCCCGGCGATGAGCAGCCGCAACTCCGGGCGGGCCTCGCCCAGCCGCCGGAACGCGCGCAGCAGCACGTCAAGTCCCTTCCGCGGCTCCTCGAGCCGGCCGAGGAACCCGAGCGCACCGCCCGGTCCCGGCCAGTCCGGCAGCGGCTGCGCGTGCTCGAACCGGCGCACGGTCACCCCGTTCGGGATGAGCACCGCGTCCCCGCCCATGTGCTCGACCAGGGTGGTGCGCGCGGCCTCCGACACCGCGATCCGGCCGCTGATCTTTTCCAGCGCGGTCTGCAGCACCGGGTTGGCGGCGTGCAGCACCCGCGACCGCGGCATCGCGGTGTGGACGGTCGCCACGATCGGCCCGTCCGCCACCCAGCAGGCCAACAGCGACAAGCTGGGCGCAGCGGGCTCGTGCACGTGCAGCACGTCGAACGCGCCCTCCCTGACCCAGCGGCGGACCCTGGCCGCTGATAGGAAGCCGAACGCCAGCCGCGCGACCGAGCCGTTGTAGGGGACCGGGACGGCCCGCCCGGCCGGTACCACGTAGCCGGGCAGCGGGCGCTCGTCATCGGCCGGCGAGATCACCGAGACCTCGTGCCCGAGCCCGATCAGCGCCTCGGCGAGGTCCATCACATGCTGCTGCACCCCGCCAGGGACGTCCCAGGTGTAGGGGCAGACGATGCCGACCTTCACGGCGAATCCCCGGTCCCGTCGGTGCCGGGGCTGCCGTCGCTCCCGGGGCTGCCGTCGGCCCCGGGGCTGCCGTCGGCCCCGCGCCCGGCGCCGTCGCCGGTGCCTGCCCCGCCGCCGGCGGCGGCCTCGCCGTTGAGCATTCCCTTCCCGGCCGCGACCGCCGCTGAAAGCCGGGCCGGGTCGAGATCGGCCACGAACACCCGCTGCAGCATGTGCCAGTCTTCCGGGTGAGCGTTGATCGACTGCTCGAACACCCGCGCGAGCTGCTGCGTCATGGCGGCCACCTGTTCCCGGCGGCTCCCGGCGGCCGGCACCGGGATCTCCTCATGGATGTGCGCGGCCCAATAGGGCCCCTCGAACCACAGCGTGACCGGCATGAGAGCGGCCCCCGTCTGCACGGCCAGCGCCGCGGGCCCGGCCATCATGCGGGCCTTCTCCCCGAAGAATTCCACCTCGATGCCGCTGCCGGTGACATCCCGGTCGGCCAGCAGGCACACCAGGTTCCCGGCCCGCAGCCGCTGGGCCAGCACCCCGAACCGGCTGGCGCCGCCGGTGGCAGGGAGCACTTCCATGCCGAGCCCCTCCCGGAACGCGACGAACCGCTCGTAGACCGACTCCGGCTTGAGCCGTTCCGCCACCGTGGTAAAGCGGCCGGCGCCAATGGCGATGATCCACGCCCCTGCGTGCTCCCAGTTGCCCATGTGCGGGAGCGCGAACACCACGCCACGGCCGGCCTTGAGGTGGGCGAGCGCGGTCTGCTCCGCCCCGATCGCGCGCATGTCGGCCACGATCCGCTCCCGGCTGATCACCGGCAGCCGGAAGACCTCCAGCCAGTACCGGGCGTAGGAGCGCATGGCCCGCCGGGACAAGGCGCGCAGCTGCTTGCCGGCGAACTGGCCGCCGCCGGTCCGCCCCAGGTTGGCCTCCAGCACCTGCACCCGCGGCCCCTGCCGGCGCCAGGCGATGTCGGCAGCGCGCTCGAACAGCCACCGCGCCCAGGATTCGGGCATCCGGCACACCAGCGACCATCCCAGCGCGTAGGCGCTGTCCGCCAGCCAGTCCTTCGTCCGGCTCACGCCCTGTCCCTTCCCTGCTCCGGCTCTTCCCCCCGGGCTTCCCCGGCTCTGTTCCCCCCGCCAACCGGCCCCGACCGACCTCCCGGGTTCCC
>JAIRTY010000431.1 GCA_031254715.1 Nocardiopsaceae bacterium
GGCGGCCGACACCGCCGCGCCGCGATAGTCCCAGGGGGCGTCGTGCACCGGCGGCGCCTCCGGCGCGATCGCCTCCGCCGCGGTCAGCACGGCGGGCAGCTCCTCGTAGCTCACCTCGACCAGAGCGGCGGCAGCCGCCGCCGCCCGCCGCGTCCCGGCGACCACGGCCGCTACCCGCTCCCCGGTGAACCGGACCCGGCCGGCCGCGAGCACCGGCACGTCCCTGACGGCCCGCCCGTACGGCCGGGGGGTCATGTCCGCGGCCGTGAACACCCCGGCCACGCCGGGGACCGCGAGCGCCGCGCTCGCATCCACCCCGGTGATCCTGGCGTGCGGCAACGGGCTCCGGACTAACGTCGCATGCAGCATGCCGGGCAGGCTCAGGTCCGCCACGTACCAGGTCTGGCCTGACGCCTTGCGGTAGGCGTCAGGCCTGATCTCGCCGCTCAGGTCGGCCGCGCTCGCCACGCTTGCTCCTCCGGTCGCGGGACTAGGTCGCCTGCTGCGCGGTGCCATTCTGCCAGGGCAGCAGCGACACGTGGATGACGCCCGGGCCGGCTTCGCCGCCGACCGCCCGGATCGCACGGTCGGTGTCCGCCAGCCCGAAGGCGTGGGTCGCCAGCAGCTCCAGCGGGAAGCGCCCGGACGCCAGCTGCCGCACGGCCAGCTCGCAGGCGCGGAAGCTGTGGCCCCGCGCGCTCTTGACGGTAATGGCTTTCTCCGTCATCTTCCGCACCGGGAAGCCAGGGAACTCGTCCAGCTCGCCCTGGATCACCAGGGTGCCGCCGCGGCGCTTGAGCGCGTCGATGCCCAGCAGCACCGGGCTGACGCCGGCCCCGGCGGTGCAGTCGAGCACGATATCGGCCCCCTTGCCACCGGTGATCTCCATGATCCGCCCGAGCGCGTCCTCGCGGCCGGTGTCGATCACGTGGTCAGCCCCGAGCCTGGCGGCCAGCTCCAGCCGGGCCGCGTCGCGGCTGGTGCCGGTCACGATGATGAGGGAGGCGCCCGCCTGCTTGCAGGCGACGGTCTGTGACAGCCCCTGCTGGCCGGGCCCCTGGATCAGGACCGTCGAGTCGTACCCGGCGCCCGCGTCGAACAGCGCCCACTCGATGCCGTTCGACAGCGGTGTCGCGAGCCCGGCCAGCTCGGCCGGCATGCTCGCCGGGATCTTGTGCAGCACGGCGTTCCACGGCAGGAACATGTACTGGGCGAACCCGCCCCAGAGCCGGTAGGGGTGATCGGCCGAGGTGTAGCCATACCGGCGGGCGTCCGGATTGGTCCGCCAGTCGGTCGCCTCGCAGTGCCGGTACTCCCCCGCCCGGCACCACTCGCACGCCAGGCACGGGACGTAGTGCTCGACGAACACCCGGTCGCCCTCCGCCAGTCGCTGCCGCCGCTGGAATCCCGCCCCGGCCCGCGCGATGACCCCCACGTTCTCGTGGCCCATGATGACCGGGGCCGTCGACGGCGGCCGGGCGTACATCTTGACGTCGGTCCCGCAGATGCCCGCCACCTCGACTTTGAGCATGGCGCCGTCGTCGCCGATCTCGGGCATCGGGAACTCGCGCAGCTCGGTCCGGCCGGGACCGGTCCGGACGGCCGCCAGCACCTGCTCGGGCATGGCCGATGCTCCTTTCGCCGCCATCCCATTAAGGTATTATGGTTTGCTACTTTAGCGGACCATGCGGGCAAGCGGCAGGCACCCTGGGCAGGCGTGATGACGGACATTGAGCTCACGGCCGTGACCCGTACCCAGGGAAGCACGCAGGCGCTCAAGGACGGGACCGTGACCCCGGCTGGCTTCCCGCTCCGGTTCGAGGAAGTGCCGGTGCTGGTGCGGGGATTCCGGCGGATGGTCAGGGGGCTCGAGTTCGGCGTCAGCGAGATGGCGTTCACCACCTACCTGTGCGCCCGGGCCGCCGGGGTCGCCTTCACCGCGATCCCGGTCTTCCTGGTGCGCGCGTTCCACCACTCCGCCGTCCGCCACGATCCCGCGGCCTCGGGCCTGCGCGGGCCACGGGACCTGGAAGGGCGGAAGGCGGGCGTGAACCGGGGCTACACGGTCACGACCGGGGTCTGGGCCCGCGGCATCCTGGCCGACGAGTACGGCGTGGACCTGGGCAGGGTCACCTGGATGCCGTCGGGCGACGAGCACGTCGAGCCGTTCCGGCTGCCGCCGAACGTGGTCCGGCTGCCGCCGGGCGCCGACCTCGCGGGCCTGACCGCCGCGGGCGAGCTGGCCGCCTGCGTCGGCGCCGTGGACGACCCCCGGCTGGTGCCGCTGATCCCGGACGCCGCCGAGGCCGGCTTCGCGGCCCTGGCCAGCCGGGGCTGCTACCCGATCAACCACCTGGTGGTGGTGCGCAACGACCTGCTCGCGGCCCATCCCGGGCTGGCGGCTGCCCTGTTCACCGCGTACGCGGAGGCCAAGAACCGGTACGTCGGGCGGCTCCGCGACGGCCGCGGCGAGCTGGCGGCCCCGGAGGACCGCAGGTACCGGCGGGTCATGGAGATCACCGGCGCCGATCCGCTGCCCTACGGCATCGGCCCCAACCGGGCGATGATCACCGAGCTGATCCGGCACGCGGTCAGCCAGCAGATCATCGACCGGCCGGTCGCGCCGGAAGCGCTGTTCGCTGCGAGCACCCACGGCCTGGCCGCCTGACCGGCCGGCCCCGGCCAGCAAGGACGGAACGGCGGCAGGAAGGGACTGACAGAACCGTGCGGATCGCCATCGCAGCCGATCACAACGGCACCGCGGTCAAGCCGGCCCTGATCGCGTGGCTCACCGGCGAGGGTCATGAGGTGGACGACCGGGGCCCGGACGTGGCCGGGACCGTGGACTACCCGCCGCTGTGCGCCGACGTCTGCGGTCAGGTGACCGCCGGGCAGGCCGACCGCGGCATCGTGATCGGCGGGACCGGGTCTGGCGAGCAGATCGCCTGCAACAAGATCCGGGGCATCCGGGCCGGCCTCTGCCAGGATCTGGTCACCGCCGAGATCGCGCGTGCCCACAACGACACCAACGTGCTGGTGCTAGGTGCCAAGATCATCGCCCCGGCGCTGGCGGAGCGGATCACCGGCGTCTGGCTGGCCACGCCGTTCAAGGGCGGCCGTCACCAGCTGCGGCTGGACCAGATCGCCGCGCTGGAACGGGGCGAGCGGCTCATCCCGGGCTGACCCTGCCGCCGAAGGCCTGACCCGCCTGCACAAGGCACCACAGGCACAGGCGTCGGCCCTGATCCATGATCGTGAGGCTTCACGAGGGTTCGATGCCAGCTCAATCACCGCGATCATGAAAAGGCATGCGGTGGCGGCCACCCCCGCCGCTCTTGCAAGGCCCAGGATCGACCGGCAGGCCTAGCCCGTCTCGGCCGGGGTGACGCTGGCCAGGAACTGGGCCACCCGGGCGGGCGCCGTCTGCTCGGTCTGCTCGCTCACCGGCACGTCCCAGTACTGCGCCCCGGGCAGGCACTCCGCCAGGTACCTGGCGGCCGAGGTGGCATGCGAGTCGTCCTGCCCAGGGACGATGAGCGCGGGCTGGCCCAGCGCCAGCAGGTCCTCAGGCTCCGCCCCGGGCACGGTGTCGCGGTCGAACAGCACCCGCCCCATACCAGCGGCGATGGCCTGGTAGCGGGCCGGGTCCTGGCCGCGGTAGGCGTCGGCGAAGGCGGGGTCGGTCCTGATCACGCTGGCCCACGGGCCCACCCGGGGGTCGGTGGTGAAGGTGCCGCCGGAGCCGGCGGCCAGGGCGGCGACCTCCGGCAGCCCCCGCTCGGCGGCGAAGCTGACATGGCTGGCGAACCTGGCCTGCTGCTTGAGCCGGTACTTCGCGCCGCCCGCCGGCGAGTACAGCACCATGCTCGCCACCCGGTCCGGGTATGCCACCGCGGTAGCGATCGCCACCGAGCAGCCAGCGCAGCCCCCCAGCAGGTGCGCCTGCGCAATGCCCAGGTGGTCGAGCAGGCCGATCCCCTGGGCGGCGTAGTCCCGCCAGGACACGCGCTCGACCCGGCCGCCCGACTGGCCGGACTCGCGGCGGTCGAAGGTGATGCAGGTGCTGGCGTCCGGCAGGTGTGCCAGCAGCCGGAGGCGGCGGTAGATGCCGAGCGAGGCCCAGTTCGCCAGTTCCGCGCTGAACCCGCCCGGGGAGAACATGAGCAGCGGCGGCCCGGATCCGGTCAGCTGGTACCGGGTGGTGATGCCGTTGATGGAGGCGGTGGGCACGGCGGCTCCTCTGGCTTACTCAGGCGCCCGCCCGGCGCCGGGCGGGCGCCTGGCATCCCCCCGGATCGGGCGCTCGGCCCGGACATCCGCCGCGAACGCGGTGAGCGCGTCCAGCGTGACCCGCGCCACGTTGGCGTAGGTGTCCGGCTCCCGGTCCAGGGCCGAGGCAGCATAGCCGATGGCGGCGTGCCCCATCCGGATCCGCCCGTCCAGCCACGGCCCGCCGCCGGCCCCGCCGAGCACCGGGATCGCGGCCGCACGGGTCACCTCCGCCCCGGCGGCCGGGCCGGAGTTGGTGAAGTCGAGCAGCGCGGCCCCGGCCGACTGCAGCGCCTTCGCCTCGGCGGCGAACTCGCCCGCCATACCGGCCGGGACGGTGCCCAGCGCCGCCGTCACCGCGCCCTGTTCAAGCCCGTACCGCGGGGCCGTCTGCGGGGTGATGCCGAACTGCGCCCATACCGGGATGCCCGCCGCGGTCACGGCGGCCACCGCCGCCGGGAAGCTGGCCGCGTCGTCGATCTTCACCAGGTCGGCGCCTGCCTCCTTGACCAGCCGGACCGCGGCCCGGACCGCGCTCCCGGTCCCCTCCTGGACCGGCCCGAACGGGATGTCGGCGCTCACCAGCGCCCGGCTCACTCCCTGCCGCACCGCCCGGCAGACCAGGACCATCTGCTCCATCGTCACTTCCAGCGGGCTGCGCTGGCCCCACAGGTTCACCCCGACCGAGTCACCGGCCGAGACGATGTCAGCGCCCGCCCGGTCGGCGATCGCCGCCAGCTGGCAGTCCCAGGCGACGACGGCGACGATCTTGCGCCCCTCGCCCTTCATCCGCTGCACCGCCTGGACGGTGACCTTCCCGGTCATGGCTGTCCTGCCTTCCTTCCGGCCCCGCCGCCGCTCAGACCCGGAGGGCGGACAGGATGCCAGGGATGTCGCCGGAGTCGGGGAGCACCACCAGCACCATCGCGTTCGGCCGCAGCGCCGCCACCACCGCGTCGGCGCGGCCGCCGTCGGTGACCACCAGCCCGGCCGAGGCGATCTGGCGCTGGGCGCACGCGTCGCCGATGACCTCGGCCGGCTCCGGGCCAGCCTGCCCGGTCGCGATCATCACCGCCACGTCTGCGCCCGCGAGTTCCTCGCTGAGCAGCACCTGGCTGCCGTCGGGGGTGGTCAGCCTGGCGTCGGCGGCCCCGCCGTCGCCGCCATCGGCCGCCACCTCCCCCGCGTAGACCAGGAAATGGCCGCCGCCCCAGGGCAGGCCCGCCAGCCCGCGGACGAGCCCGGCGGCGGCCTCGTCGAGCGCGATGACCCGGGATACCCGCGGGGCGGGCTCGGCGGCGGTGATCCGGAACCGCGCCTCGGCGGCGGTGACCGCGCTGGCACAGCTGTTCAGCAGGGTGGGCCGGCGCTGCATGTCAGACCGACGCGTGCCGGATGCCCGGGCGCACGGTCAGCTCCTCGGCACAGGCGTCGGCAAACGCCTCGTCCTTGCCCAGCACCACGGAGGCGGACCGCACCTTGTGGTGCTCCGGGTCGGCCCCGGGCGGCTCGGTGCCCTCATCGCGCAGCGCCTCCACCGCCCGCCACAGCTTGCGGCGGGCCATGATGATGCCGCTGTCGGTGGACACCAGCTTCTCCTTGCTCCGGTCCACGATCGGGCCCATGCTCTCCTGCAGCGATGCGTCCTGCATGGCAATGCCCTTGATCCCGGAGTAGGTGTCGCCGCGCCGCTGCGCCTCCCGGTCCATCAGGTAGTCGTTGTCCTTGTTCTGCAGCGGACGGAAGGTGCCAGGCACGTACTCATTGTGCACGCCGTGGCCGTCGCGCATCGCCTGCAGCTCGTCGTCGGTAAGCGGGCGGACCGGGTGGTAGTCGTAGCTGTACGCCCAGCAGTTCTCGTCGTCGATGGGGATCCAGAAGTGCCCGTGCACCGGGTGGTCGCCGCGGGGCGGGATCATCGTGAAGGCCGGCATCACCCACGGGGTGATGCGCCAGTAGTAACCCCCGTCCTCCGCGTTCCGGCGCGCCCCGATGTACAGGCCGCCCGGGGAGTCGACCACCTCGAAGAACGGCTTCCGGTCGGCCAGGTTGTACTTGTTGCCCCGCGCTCCCCGGAACAGCGGATCACTCCTGAGGCCGGACGAGTGCAGCCAGGACACGTGGCTGGAGTCGATGCCCCCTTCCAGCGCCTGCAGCCAGTTGCACTCCTGCCAGCGCTTGGAGGTGTAGGCGTGACCGTCCGGCACCCGGATGAACTCCCAGGCCGGCCGCGCAGGTGCCCGCTCCGGGTCGCCCATATACGTCCACAGCACGTCGCCGAGCTTCACCAGCGGGTAGCTGGTGAGCTTGATCTTCCGGCACAGGGTGCTCTGCCGCTCGTCCGGCTCGGACGGGATCTCCACGCACTGGCCGGTGACGTCGTACTTCCAGCCGTGGTATGCGCAGCGCAGGCCGGACTCCTCGTTCCGGCCGAACCACAGCGACACCCCGCGGTGCGCGCAGAACTCGTCGATAAGCCCGTACCGGCCGTCGCTGTCGCGGAACGCGATCAGCCGCTCGGACAGCAGCTTGACCCGGACCGGCGGGCAGTCGTCCGCAGGCAGCTCCTCGGCCAGCAGGGCCGGGATCCAGTTCCGCCGGAACAGGTCGCCCATCGGGGTGCCCGGCCCGGTCCGGGTGAGCAGCTCGTTGATCTCTGGTCGGAGCATCGCGGTCCTGTTGTCCTGGCCTGGCAAACGGTATGACCGTTATACCGCAAGGCTCACCGGGCACTCAACCCTGGCCGGCCCGGCGCCCGATGAACAGGCAGGTGAGGAACGCCCGCCAGGCCACCTCGACATCGGTGATCCCGGCCGCCGCGTAGCCGGCCAGGTGGTCGCCGAGGCTGGCGAGCGGGTAGTCCCGGGGATGGCGCGGCCCGCCCTGGACGGACCGGAACCGGCTCCTGGCCGCCCGCAGCCGCTGGTCCCAGGTGTCGTCGCCGGTCTCGATGTGGTCGAGGTTCACCAGCCACCCGCCCGGCTTGAGCAGCGCCGCCGCCTCGCCGTAGAACCCGGCCAGGCCCGCCGCGCCCAGGTGATGCGCGGCCCGGGAGGTGGCGATCACATCCGCGCCGGGCGGGATCACCCCGCTGCCCAGCTCGGTCATGTCCACGATCCGGAACTCGACCCGGTCGCCGAACCGCGCCAGCCGCTCGCGTGCGATGCCGAGCATGGCCTCCGACGCATCGGTCCAGATGCCGCGAGCCTGCCCGAGCTCGTCCAGGAACGCGGCCAGCAGGTCCCCGGGGCCGCTCCCGACGTCGACCACGCAGGCAGCGCCGGGGTTGTCGGCCGCCACGATCGCGGCCGCGATCCGCCGCGGGAACTCCAGCATGTCCCCGAGCCCGTCACCGCTGGCCCAGGACCGGGCAAAGCCGGGGTCCTGCCACGCTGCGGCGGCCCGCCTGCCCTGCTCCGTCACGCGCGTGACCCGGACGGCCCGGTCACCGGGAAGCGGCCGCGGCCGGGCTGAACTCGGGCGCGTGCTCCAGGTAGGCGACCCGGTCGTACCCGAGCTGCTTGAACAGCCGGTTCTGGCCCGACAGCAGCCGCAGCGGCTCGCCGTCGGCGCTGAAGTGCTGCGCCACCGTGTTCTGCGGGACGTACAGGGTGTCGCCGGCGGTGATCTCGTACCGGGCCGGCTCGGTGGCGATCCGGGCGTAGTACCTGTCAGCGATGTCCGCTGACACCTCCCAGTGCAGGCTGTAGCCCGAGCCCGAGAGCACGTACAGCACCTCGTCGGCCATGTGCCAGCGCTTCCCTGACCGGCTGCCGGCCGGGATCTCCAGCTCGAACACGTCCACGCTGAATGCCCGGACGTCGGTGCGGGCCGGGGACGACATCACCCGGACCCGGCCGAGCGGGGTCAGCTCCCACTCGGTGTCGGCCTGGGTGACCACCTTCTTCCGCTGGTCCACCCCGGGCGTCCACAGCTGGGACCAATCCTCGCGGGGGCCGAGGCCGGCCGCGTCCGCTGGCGGGCCGCCGCGGCCCTGCTGCAGCAGGCCCAGGTACATCCAGGTGCCCTTCGCCTTCATGACGAGGGCGGTCGCCTGCTCGTCGTAGGGGTTGTAGTGCCGGTGCACCGAGTCGGTGTGCACCACCACGGGATGGCCGGCCGACCAGTCGTAGCGCCGGTCGTCGTGGATCTCGTAACCGCGCCCCTCCAGGATGTAGAAGAGCGCCTCGTTCTGGTGACCGTGGCCGCGGTTGGAGGTCCCCGGCGGCAGCTGGACGAAGTGGACCTGGAGGGTCTGGGTGAGGAACGGGTCGTCGCCGGGGCCGATCCGCCACCAGGTCCTGGACTCGCGGGAGTCACCGGAGTGGCCCACGCTGGCGTCGTCCACCACCACCGAGTCATTCCGCACCCGGGGCGCGGCCAGCTGTGCCGCGCGGAACTCGCTCAGCCCGTACTGCGCCGAGGTCAGGCCCCGAAGGAAGACGCGCTCGCCCTTGGCCATGTCGCTGCTGCTCCGTTCGTTGGGTATAACGGTTATACCTCTCACCCCGGCTGCTGTCGAGGTCGGCCACTGCTCCACGAGCGCACCAGTGGCGTATCCGCTCCGGCCGGGCCGAGCGGGCCGCTGCTGCCGGGAGCGCCGATCGGCTGTCGCTGGCCTGGCAGCGGCTCGGTGAAAAAGCGCTCGTTGTCGGCGAGGTGCTCGGCCACGTCAGCGGGCGCGGTCCAGTCAGCGAAGATCGCCTCCTGCGGGCAGGCCGGCTCGCAGGCGCCGCAGTCGATGCATTCGGCCGGGTGGATGTAGAGCTTGCGCTTCCCCTCGTAGATGCAGTCCACCGGGCACTGCTCGAGGCACGACTTGTCCATGACGTCGATGCAGGGGCCAGCGATGAAATACGGCACGTGTGGCTCCTTGGACTAAAGGTTAGTCCATTTGTAGCACACGCCCCGGCGGCCGCCCGGACCGGACCGTGCACCCGGCGGGCACTGCGGCCCGAACAGGTCGCCGATGTCCGCGCCGCGCCGTGGCGATTGGAAGAACCATAAGGCCGCGCGGGTATAGTTCCGGCGGAGGAGCGTGCGCGTTGGTCAGGCACGCGGGCCGGCCAGACGGCGCACCGGGGCGACGCCGGTGCCGCCCGGCCGGCGGCAAGGGAGGATGCGATGGCTCCGGCGGATGGGCCGCAGGGGACCGTGAACATCGGCCAGCGGACGGCTCCCGCGGCAGCGGACCTGTTCAGCAAGGTCACCGTCGGGCGCATCTCCGAGGTGATCGTCGAGCAGATCCGGATGCTCATGCGGCAGGGGCAGCTCAAGCCGGGAGACCGCCTCCCGGCCGAGCGCGACCTGTGCGAGCGGTTCGGGGTGAGCCGGGTCACCGTCCGGGAAGCCCTGCGCATGCTGGAGTCCAGCGGGCTGGTGGAGATCCGGGTGGGAGCCCGCGGCGGCGCGTTCATGACCGCCCCCAGCAGCGACCGGGTCGGGGAAGGACTCGCCGACCTGCTGAGCCTGTCGGTGGTCAGCGCCGCGGACGTGACCGAGGTGCGGCTGATCTTCGAGGTGGGGATCGTGCCACTGGTCTGCGAGCGGGCCACCGAGGAGGACCTGGCCGAACTCGAGGAGATCTGCGAGCGCTCCCGCGCCGCGCTCCGCTCCGGCGGCTACACCATGGCCCTGTCGGCGGAGTTCCACGCCAGGGTCGCCCAGTCGGCGCACAACGCGGCCGCCACCATGCTGGTGGAGTCGTTCCGGGGCCCGCTGCTGATGTCGCTGGAGCGGGCCAGGCAGGCTGCCCCGGAGATGGGGCGGGTCGGGACGACCGAGCACCAGCGCTTCGTGCGCGCCGTCCGCAGCCGGGACGCGGCGGCCGCCACCCAGATCATGCGCGAGCACCTGGAGCGCACCGCCCACCGGGTGGGCCGCTGAGGCCGGGCCCGGGTGCCGGGTAACGCGGGCGAGGCTCAGCGATGCTGGCACACCACGTCCACCAGCGCCGGCGTACCGCTGGCCAGGACGTGATCGGCGGCCCGGCGCACCGCCGGCCCTACCTTGTCCGGGTCGGTCACCGGGCCTTCCGCATGCCAGGAGAATGAGCGGGCCAGCGCGGCGAAGTCAGGGGCCGGGCGGTCGATCTCCATCCCGATCCAGGCCCGCTCGACCGGGGTCCCGCGCTGCCGGGCGATCCGTTCCTGGTGCTCCCAGTCGTTGTAGTAGGCGCGGTTGTTGAACATGACGACGAGCATCGGCAGCCGGTAGTAGGCCGCCACCCACAGCGCCCCGGGGTCGAACATGAGGTCGCCGTCCGGCTGCAGGTCGACCACCAGCCGCCCGGTGCCGCGATGGGCGAGCGCGACGCCGAGCGAGATGCCGATCTGGGTCGCCGTGCCGAGCGAGGCCCCCGGGTGGCGGTAGGGGGCGTCGAAGTCCCACAGCCGGGTCGCCCAGCCGGCCGCGGTTCCCGCCGTGAGCACCCAGTCGTGACCCGAGACGGCCTCCCACACCTCGGCCGCCAGCCGGGAGGCCGAGACCGGCGACCGCGCCGCCTGGGCGGCGGCCTCGGCGGCCCAGGCTTCCCGCTGGGCGCGGTGCATCGCGGTGAGGCCGTCCGCGTAGGCACGCCGGGCCGCCCGGCGCTCCTCCGGCTCGCCCGCGATCAGCTCCCGGCAGGCCTCGAGCAGCAGCGGCAGCGCCACCGACGTGTCGGCGGTCACCCGCGCCGCCGTTTCCAGCGGGGCCGGGTAGTCCTCGCTCCACGACGACAGGCCGAGGTCGCCGAAGCCGAGGTCGAGCACGGTGGCGCCGGGGGCGAGCCGGGAGGTGATGGTGCGGGTGGCGGAGTCGAGCCGCTGGGTCGGCTTGCCCATGTCCTTGACATCGAGGAACAGCACGCAGTCGGCCTGCTCGAGGGCGGCGGTCCCGGTCACGCACAGCGGGTGGCGGTTGGGGAAGTTCAGCCGGATGCCGGTGTCGTGCACCCCGGCCGCAACCAGCTCGGCGAGCTCGGCCAGCAGCGTGAAGCAGCGCGGGTCGCGGCCGGCGTACCCGGGCACGATCACCGGCCGGCGGGACTCGCACAGCAGCTCCGCCAGGCGGCGCTGGGCGGCGGGGTCGGGCCCGAGCGCCGACGGCACCGCGAGCAGCGAAGGACCCGGCGCGGCGACCGGCTCCGCCAGCGGGTCCTCCTGCAGGCCGGCGTCGAGCGCGATGTAGACGGGGCCCCTGGGCTCGCTCATCGCCACCCGGTAGCCGCGGGCCAGCGCCGCCGGGACGTCGCCGATCGCCCGCGGCTCGCAGTCCCACTTGGTGAACTCCCGCACCGCGTTGCCTTGCACCGAGGCCGAGTGGATCCAGTCGATGTTGGGGCGGCGGCGGCCGTGCTCGGCGGGCCCGGCGCCCCCCAGCACGATGACGGGGACCCGGTCGAGGGAGGCGTAGTAGATCCCCATCGCGCCGTGCAGCAGGCCCACGACGTTGTGCAGGACCACCCCCATCGGCTCGCCGGACGCCTTGGCGTAGCCGTGCGCCATCCCGACCGCGATCTTCTCGTGCGGGCAGCAGATCATCTCCATCTCGTTGCCCGCGTAGTTGACCAGGGAGTCGTGCAGGCCCCGGAAGGAGGACCCGGGGTTGAGGCTCAGGTATGGCAGGCCCATCGCCCGGATCGTCTCCGCCATCGCGTCCGACCCCCACTGGGGGGCGCCGGTACCGCCTGCGCCGCTCACCGTCATTGGCCTCTCCCGGGTGCTGGTGCCCGCCCGGCGGCGGGCGGCTCCGGGCGCCCGGAGCCGGTGTCGGTTATCGAATGGACTTATGGTCTAGCCTATGGAACACTCCCCCGTAAAGACCATCAGTGATCTTGGTCACCGGATCCCCCGCCTATGCCGATAACCCCGTCCACCTCAGCCGAGGCCATCCGGCTGGTGCTCCAGTCGTGCCAGGCACTGGCAGCGGCCGGCCAGGCCGACATGGTGTGGGGGCACGCGAGCGTACGGGACCCGGCCGGCCGCGGCGCCTGGCTGAAGTGCTCCGGGTGGGGCTTCGAGGAGATCGACGAGAGCAGGATCGTGCTGGTCTCGCCGCAGGGTGAGGTGCTTGCGGGCAGCGGGCCGCGGCACATCGAGTACCCGATCCACACCGAGATCATGGCCCGCCGCAGCGATGCCGGGGCGGTGGTCCACACGCACTCGGATGCCGCCAACGCGTTCTCGGCGCTCGATGTCCCGCTCCGCCCGATCAGCCACGCCGGGGCGCTGTTCTGCTATCCCGGCGTGCCCCGCTTCACCCGCACCGGCGGCCTGATCAGCAGCCCGGAGCTGGGCCAGGCGCTCGCCGGCGCGCTGGGAGACGCGCCCGCGTGCCTGCTCCCCCAGCACGGGCTGGTCGCGGTGGGCGCGGACCTGCCAGCGGCGGTGATGACCGCGGTGCTGCTGGACCGGGCCTGCCGGACGCAGCTCACCGCCATGGCCGCCGGGCCGCTCGCACGCTGGGGACCGGCCGGGGACACCGTCGCCAAGCGCGCCGTGGTCTGGTCGGATGCCCAGCTGCGGGCGGGCTGGGAGTACCTGCTGCGGCGCTATCAGGCGGGGCCGGGATGAGGTGGCGCGCCGCGCCGCGCGGCGGCGCGCGGCGGGGCGCTATTCCGGGCGGCGGATCGTGTTACGCAATCGTGACGAATGGGTTTATTGCAAATGGTATGACATTATGCCACGCTGGAGCGATTCGCCGGCTACCTGGCAAAACGGGCTCCCCGGAGGGTAAGCGAAGGTGCTTGTCATCAAGATCGGGGACGGAAGCCGGGGCCGGGCGACCCGGGACCCTCAGCCTGCGCCGATGGGCGCCCCGCACCGCCGGCCCGGCGCGCATTCCCCGCATCCTCCGCTGGCTCGCCGCGCAGGCTGCCGGAGCAATCGCTGAAGGGAAAGGTATGCCATGTTAGTGCCACGGTCCAGACGGTGGGCGCTGGCGGCGGTGGCGGGCGCCGCGCTGCTGGCTCTCTCCGCCTGCGGGAGCTCGGGATCGGGCGGCGGCTCGACGTCGAACGCGCAGGTCGTCGTGTGGTACACGACGTTCGCGTCCGACGACGTATCGCCCATGATCGCGGCGTTCAACAAGCAGTACCCCAAGATCAAGGTGCAGCCGCTGCGGCTGTCCGCTGACCAGCTGCCGACCAGGGTCATCACCGAGCAGCGGGGCGGCAAGTACAACGCCGATGTCGTCTCCGGTGAGTCGGTGTACGTCTCCCAGCTCATGAACGCCGGCGCGCTGGCGCCCTACAACGTCCCGGACGAGCCGCCGCTGCCGAAGGGCTCGACCCTTCCCGCCGGGTATCACGGGGTCGTCTACGCGAACACCACCGTGATCGCCTACAACCCGAAAGCGGTGAAGGCGCACCACCTGCAGCCGCCGAAGACCTGGCAGGACCTGACCAAGCCGGCCTGGAAGGGCAAGTTCTCGATCGACCCCGGCGCGGTGAACTTCTACCAGTCCATGGTCGCGACCATGGGCCACACCAAGGCGCTGGCCCTCATGAAGGCGCTCGGCAACAACAAGCCGCCGTTCGTGGAAAGCCACACGCAGGCCCTGACCCAGGTGCAGGCGGGCGAGCCGATCGCCACCGCCACCGCTTACGGGTACAAGGCGGCCAAGGAGGAGAAGAAGACACCGGGCCAGCTGGCGTTCGTGAACGCCACCCCGCTGCCGACCTCGCTGTCGCTGATCGACCTCGTAAAGAACGCGCCGCATCCGGGCCCAGCCAAGACGTTCATCGACTGGATGGAGTCCAAGCAGGGGCAGGAGCAGGTGGTGGGCATCACCGATCACGTGTCG
>JAIRTY010000436.1 GCA_031254715.1 Nocardiopsaceae bacterium
CGGATGGACCAGCGCCCGCCTGGCCTGCTCCGCCAGCGCGGCCCGGAGCCGCTGGTAGCCGATAGCCGCCTCGTCGCCGACGTACGCGGCGAGCAGCGCGTCGTCGTGCTCGGCGAGCTGGCCGGCCAGCCGGGAGGCGAACGCCGGGTCGCCCGCGCCGAACGGCACGTACCCCGCGCCGCGGGTGCCGGGCCCGGTCACCGAGCCCAGCGCGATGACCGCGGGCGTCAGCTTCCCGGAAAGGCCGGCCAGCACCCGCTCGTACTGCGCGCCGCGGCGGTCGATCTTGTTGACGAAGATGAGGGCCGGGATCCGCAGCCGCTGCAGCGCCCGCATCAGCACCCGGGTCTGCGCCTGCACGCCCTCGACCGCGGAGACAACGAGCACGGCCCCGTCGAGCACGCTCAGCACCCGTTCCACCTCGGCGATGAACTCCGGGTGGCCGGGGGTGTCGATGAGGTTGACCGTGACGTCGCCGACCGCGAACGACGCCACGGCGGACTTGATGGTGATACCGCGCTGCCGTTCCAGCGGCAGGGTGTCGGTCTGGGTGCTGCCCTGGTCGACGCTGCCGGCCTCGCTGATCACCCCGGCCTGGTAGAGCAGCCGTTCGGTCAGCGTGGTCTTACCGGCGTCTACATGTGCCAGGATCCCCAGGTTGAGCGTGCGCATGGAGTGTCATGTCCTCCGGATAGGCGAAAACTCCCTTCTCGTTCGGCATGACAGTTCCTCGCACCTGGTCCTCCCGGCCTGATCGGCGACTGTCGCGAGTGCACCAGACGGCCGCGCTCAGGGCAACTGAATTTCCCGGGCGCAGCGACGTCACCAGCTACAGGACGGCCATCGTGATCACCGGGACCGCGTTCGGCCTGAGCCACCGGATGATCTTGAGCAGGTCAGCCTGCGGCAGCGAGACGCATCCTGCCGTTGCCCGGCCATCGCCCACGTGCAGGAAGATCGCCGACCCGGCACCCGGGACGCGGGCAAGGTTGTAGCCGATCACCGCCGCGTAGTTGTAGGCGGGGACGTTGTGCATCGGCTCGGGGTTCTTGCCCGGGTAGTGACGCCGGGCATCGGTCCACAGGTTGTATCGCGCGCTGGCCGGGTCGTCGTCCCAGTAGTCGTAGCGGTAGGCGTGCCGCCAGGAGAAATGCGTCCCCGGGTTGCCATTGACGCCGAACATGAACCGGAAGCCGTAACTGCCCTGGGGGGTGAGCGCGTCGCCCTCGATCTTCTTCCCCGGAGCGGCGAAGCCGCTTGCGCCGATGCGGGCGGTCCAGGGACCCCACCGGTGTGCCCAGCGGCCAGCCGTCAGGGTGAAGCCGTTGAACCGGGCATAGGTCCTGGTGCGCCGCCAGTTGGTGACGGTGACCAGCTGGTGCGTGCCCGCCTGCAGGGCTACCCGGACATACCCGGACGCGCAGCCGCGCGCGGTCGCGTAGGACCGGTACGGCGCGGACATGTGGAAGCACCGGTGGCCGGAGCTGCTGGCCAGCGTCCCGGCAGGCAGCAGCGCCAGGCCCGCCACGGCGGCAGCCGCCAGGCCGGAGATCAGCCGCTTCACCCCGCCCCCCTTCTGGTCACCTCACGCGCCAGGGCATTCCGGTCGCGCCGGTCGCGTCAGGGCACCGGATCGCCGAGGTCGAAGGGACGCAGGTACTGCGGCGGGCTGAACTGCTCGAACGCCGGCGGCAACGGGTTGAATCCGGGCCCCAGCGCGGCGGCCTGCTGGTTCAGGCTGGCGGGGCCGAGCGCAGCCTGGTCCCAGCGGCCGGTGTCCAGGCGGTTCAGCAGCACCCGGACCGCGGCGACGGTCTCCGCCGGCGTGAACGCGCAGTGCCCGGCCCGGTGGACGAACGCCTGCCGCAGCAGCGCCCCGTCACCCGCCTGGTTCACCACGCTGCGGTAAGCCTGCTCGTTCTCCGGCACGACCAGGCCGTCGCCGGTCGTGTGCAGGGTGAGGACCGGTACCGGCAGCTTCCCGTCGAACGTGATGTTGCGCTCGAGGTAGCGCGCCGCGGCGGGGTCGGCGCTCACCCGGCTGGCGCGGCCGAGCGTTGCCAGGTCCTGCTGCAGGCTGAGCCCCGCCGCCCGGTAGAGCGCCACGACTTCCCGCAGGCCGGCCGACTTCGCCAGGTCGCTGGCGTAGTTCACGCCGGTGTTCCAGGACGGGTTGCCGCCGGCCCGGGCCTCCAGTTCGGCCCGGAACGCGAAGATGAACGGGAAGTCGACCTGGCTGTCCCACTGGAACTGGTTGGCCTCCTGCGCGGCGAAGTCGCCCGGGGCCGGCTCCGGGGAGCCCGTGGTGAACCAGCCGGGAGTGTCGCCGAGCGCGGCCGCGAGCGCCAGCCGGGCCCGGCCCTGCGGCGTCTGCTGCGCGGCGCTGGCGGCCGCTTCCGCGCCGCCCAGGTTGGCGGCCGGGTCGGCGATGTGCACGATCTGCACGGACGGGTCGACGAGCTGCTGGAACGCGAATGCGGCATCCAGTGCCGTGTTCCAGGTGGCCACGCCGCCGGACAGCACTCCGCACATGGGCAGTGCCCCGGTGAACCGGTCAGGGTAGCGCTGGATCAGGCCGGCGGTGATGATCCCGCCGAGCGAGTGGCCCCACGCGATGGTGCGCGCAGGCGGCCCGAAAGCCTGGCCGAACGCGTCCAGCGTGCCGATCTGGTCGGGCAGCGCCTGCTGGATCGCCCAGCCGGTGCCGGCATAGGAGGATCCCGCCAGCGCGAACCCGTGGCCGAGCAGCCACCCGGCCGTGACCGGGTCACCGGCGTCCTGCGCCGGGTTCGGGGCACCGGGCGTCACGTACCCGTGGCTGTAGAGGAACAGCGAGCCGTTCCAGGCGCCGGCCGGGCACTCAATCTTGTAGCTGGCGCCGTCCGGCAGCGTGCCGGTGGTCGTGGCGACCGCGCCGGTGCCGCCGCAGCCCGTGGCGGCCGCGGCAGCCGGGGCCGATGCCGTTAATACCGAGGCCAGCAGGGCCGCTGCGAAAATCGGTCCCGCCACGCGCCTGGTTACTCTCACGGGCTGCTCCCGCCTGCCGGGGCCGTCGCGGCTGACTGCCGGTGATCCGGACTCTAGACGTCCGGGAGCGGTTGTGACAGCCCCGGAATGACCCGATCTGCGCGGGAGTTCGACAGACAGGGGGCGTGGCCCGGATGGGGGAGGTGGTCACGGTGGCAGGGACCTGCTAGACCGGCTGCCGGGCGGCCGCGAGCTTGCTGCGCAGCGCTTTCAGGGCGCCGACGTAGATCTCCGAGAAGGTGGGGAAGGGCTGGATGACGTCTCGCAGCACGTCGAGCGGCACGCTGGCGCGGATGGCCAGGGTCGCCTGCTGCATCCATTCGCCGGCCTCGGGCCCGAGGGCATAGGCACCGGTCAGCCGCTCGCCGTCGGACAGCAGCGTCAGGAATCCGTTGGATTGCGCGTAGGCACGGGTGTAGGTGGCGGTCTTGGTCACCCCGGACACCGGGACGGTGGCGGTGAAGCGGGCCTCGGCGGCGCCGACCGAGGCTGCCTGCGGGTCGGTGTAGACGACGTCAGGGATGGCCTCGTAGCTGGCCTCGCGATGCTCGCCGAGGATGTTGGCGGCCACGACCTCGCCCTGGTACTTGCCGACATGGGTGAGCATCCGCACGCCCGTGACGTCGCCGATCGCCCACAGGCGCTCGCCCGCGCGCAGGCTCGCGTCGACCGGGATCCCGTTCTTGCCCGCGGTCACGCCAACCGTTTCCAGGCCGAGCCCGTCCACCCGCGGGCGCCGTCCGGTGGCCACGAGCAGCCGGTCGCCGCGCAGCTCGCCGCCATTGCCGAGGGCTAGCACGTAGTCCCCGCCCTCTCGCCGCGCAGCCGTCGCCTGCACGCCCAGGTGCAGCTCGACGCCGTCAGCCCGGAGCACTTCGCCGAGCGCCTCGCCCAGCGGCGCGGGCTCATGCCCGAGCAGGTGCGGTCCGGCCTCGGCGACGGTCACCTCACCGCCCAGGCGCCGCACGGCCTGGGCCATCTCGGCGCCGACCGGCCCGCCGCCGAGAATGAGCAGGTGGCGCGGGACGGCCTGGCCCTGGACCGGGACGTCAACGCCGCGGTGAACCTGCTTCACCTCGCCGTCAGTGGGACGGAGAGGCAAAACGCCTGCGG
>JAIRTY010000443.1 GCA_031254715.1 Nocardiopsaceae bacterium
GAATTTTGCGGAAACAAATATAGAAGTCGGTCCGTCCGCCGCTCCGATTATTCCGATAGAAGCCGCGGCTTTCAAGTCGAGCCCGAGCTCGGGGAACATGGTGCCTATCCATGCCACGACTACAGCCGTCGCAAATATACCAAACTGCGCGGCCGCGCCGAGGAACAGCATTTTCGGCATATTGAGAAGCGGTGTGAAATCGATCATCGCGCCTACCGCTAAAAAAATCAGCACCGGAAACAGCTCCGTCATTATACCCATGTCAAATAAAATCTGCAGGACGCCCGGCGCGTCGTCGTATTCCCAAACGGCCGCAAACGGCAGATTCACAAGTATAGCCCCGAAACCGATGGGTAAAAGCAGCATGGGTTCATAGTCTTTTTTTACTGCAAGGAAAATGAGCGTTCCGCCTACGGCGTACATGATAAATATTTGCCAGGTCAGGTTTAAAAACCCCTCAAAAAGTGCTTCCATTTACTTTACTTCTCCTTCTTACTAAGACGACGTTTTTTTATATATCCGAGTCCTACGACTCCGACAGTGACAACGATTTTTATGATTATTGCGTAAGGCGCAAGATAATGCGCGAGTTTTACATCCGAAACTATCATTTCAGCAGCCGTATAGGCTATCAAAGCGGCGCCGATGTATACGATTATCGGGAAGCGGTTCATCAGTTTTGACAGTATCGAAGCGCCGAAAACGACGAGCGGAATGCTTATCGCAAGCCCTATTATGAGTATCAGCCAGTGCCCCTTAGCCACCGCCGCGATCGCCAGCACGGACGCGGTGACCAGCCCGAATCCGGCCGCGGCCACGACGACGGTCATCGCGCCCGCACCCCGGCGGCCCGCACCGCGCCCGCCCTCATGCTGGCGGTCCTTCCGGCGCCCTCTCGCTGGCGTCGCTCACGGCGGGCATCACCCCGCCAGCGCCCGCAGCTGCGCCGTGGTGATGTTGCCGGCCACGTTCACCTGGCCGTTCGCGCTGTAGGTGTCGATCTGGAACAGGCCGGTCGAGTCGTGGAAGCCGTCGAAGTTGGTCGGACCGCCCGGCCCCACATACCGGATCTGCTTGCCCGCCTTGAGAGCGGTGGCGCAGTCGGCGAACGAGTTGCACTCCTGGGCACCCGGCACGCCATTCCCGATCTTGAGGATGTCCGGCCCGTATACGGTCGGGCTGGTGCTCTTGGCCATCAGCATGGCCAGCGCCGCCAGGTTGATCCCGTCGTACAGGTGCACGCCGCCGGGCGCGCTCAGGTAGGTGGCGAAATTGCCGGTGGCTCCGGGGACCTTGCCCTGCTGCGACAGCAGCGCCGACTTGAACGCCTGGTAGGCGGGGCCGCTGGTCTGCACCACCAGGTTGTCGGCGTGGAAGTTCTTGGCGAGGGTGCTGGCGCCCACGGCGGCCGCTGCCGACTTGAAGAAGGCCGGCGCGATGGCCGCCGAGGTCCCGATGACCGGGATCATCTTGCCGCCATTGAGCTGCTTGATCTCCGAGAAGAGGGTGGCGTCGCCCGTGCCCAGCGCCTCGGTCATGATCGCGTCGGGATGGGAGTGCACGATCGCCGCGGCCTCGGTGCGGTAGGTGTTGGCCTTCAGGTCCAGCGTCTGGTTGGTGGCGAGGGCGATCCCCGCCTTCTTCAGCCCGGCGATGGCGGGCTTGACGAACGTCTGCGAGCCGATGTCGTTGCCGAAGGCCAGCGCGATCCGCTTATAGTGCAGCCGCTGGGCCACGGCGACCATCGCGTAGGACTCCTCCAGGTCCGGTGGCACCAGCCGGTAGAAGTACGGGAAGTGCACGCTGTCGAACTCGGACTGGCCGGTCATGCAGAACATCGCCATCTTGCGCCCGTTGATGAGCGGCACCACCGAGGCAGCCTCGTCCGACGTGCAGCCGATTACCAGGGCCAGGTTGGAGGTGCTGGCGAACAGCTGATTGACCGCGGGCACAGCGTCGGCGGGCTCGCCCCGGGTGTCCACGCTCTTGCAGCTGAACTCATGCCCGAGCACGCCGCCCGCGGCCTTGATGGCACTGATGGCGCCGTAGCAGGAAGCCAGGTAGGTGGGGCCGAGGTTGGCGTCGGGCCCGCTGAACGGGGCCACGTCGGCAATGGCCAAGGTGCCGTGGCCGGAGCCACCCGGGCTGCTGCCGGATGCTGCCGACCCGCCGGAACCACTATTGCCGCAGGCGGCCAGGAGCAGCGCGAGCGCTGCTGCGCCGGCACCGGCTGCAAGCTTGGTGCGTCTGTGACCTGAGCGGCCGTCCACGGGCCGGGGGGTGTCGGACTTCATCGTCCCTCCGTGGTGCGTTGCGGGGCCGGGGCCGGGGTGCGCCGGCGGGACCGGCGCACCCGGCGACGGCGGGTGCGAGACCAGCCCGTCAGAGCTGGCGCTGATCGTTGCCCTGCGGATGCCAGCGCCAGTTGGCCGGGGCACCCTGCTCGGCGACGATGCGGTTGCGGATGGTGCCGATCCCTTCGACGGTGACCTCGATGACATCGCCCGGCACCATCCACACCGGCGGCGTGCGGGCGAAGCCGACCCCGCCGGGCGTGCCGGTCGCGATCACATCGCCCGGCATCAGGCGGGTGAAGGAGGAGAAGAACTCCACCGTGCTCGGCACGTCGACGAGCATCTGCGAGGTTCGCGCCGACTGCATGACGGTGCCGTTCAGGGTGGAGCTGATGGCGAGGTCGCTGATGTCCACCTCGTCGGGGGTCACCACTTCGGGGCCGATCGGCATGCTGCCCTCGAAGTTCTTGCCCGCCGTCCACTGGCTGGCTGCCCGCTGCCAGTCCCGGCAGGAGGCGTCGTTCACCACCACGAATCCCGCGATGGCGTCAAGCGCTTTGTCCGCCGGGATGTAGCGCCCGCCGGAGCCGATGACGATGCCCACTTCGGCCTCGTAGTCGAAGCGCTCGGTGAGGGCGGGCCGGACCAGGTCTGCGTACGGGGCCAGGACGCTGTCCGCCCCCCGGACGAATGCGTCCGGCCAGGTCGGGACCGCGCGGCCGCCCTCAAGGGCGTGCTCGCTGTAGTTCAGGCCCAGGCACAGGATGCGCGGTGGCGCCGGCACCGCCGGGGCCAGGTCCGCCGGGTCTGCCTCCCGGCCGCCGCTGCTGCCGGCCAGTCCGCGGACGGTCTCCATGGCCGCCGCGCCCGCGCCGAGCAATTCATGCAGTGACGACAGGCGCGGGTCGCTTGTGGCCTCCGCGACGTCGATGTACCCGGAACCCGCCCGGACGTGCAAGCGCGGTCCCTGAGCGGTGTTGATCGTGGCGAGCCTCACCGGCGTGGCCTCCTTTGTTGCGGTGATGTCAGGCAGGACACCCTGAGGTTAGCCAACTGGACTGAAACGCATTGGTTGTGGTCGAGCGGATTGGTTGAGCATAGGTGTATGTACAAGACGGGGTCAAGGGAGCAGACTGGCCGAATCGGGACGGCGCTGTCACAGTCCGGTATCGATTGGTAGGATTGGTTGGAGGCAGGCGACCGGCGGCGGCCGCCTGCCCGGGGAGCGGCAGCGGGAGGGCAGCATGTCCGGGGCAACCGACGCCGGCACCGGCGTCTCGGCCAGCCGCCGCCGGCAGCTGGCGGAGATGATCCTGGCCGCCTGTCACCGGGACGGGCTCGGCCATGGCTCCCGGCTGCCCACCGAGCGCAAGCTCGCGCTAGACCTTGGGACCACCCGCACATCGGTGCGGCACGCCCTGGCCGTGCTGGAAGCCGACGGCTGGATCTCCCGCGAGGTCGGCCGCGGTACCTACCTGCGGGGGGATCCGGGGGGTCGCCCCCCCGGGCCAGCATGGCGGGGGGATCCGGGGGGTCGCCCCCCCGGGCCAGCACGGCGGGGGGCGGACGGGGAGCGGGCCGGGCTACCCGGCCTGGGCGGGCAGGACGCGTTCCGGGTCGCAGCGGCGCCCGGCCGCACGGTCCCCGGCCGTACGGCCGCCCGGGCGGGGACCGCGGCCGCCGCCGGGGCATCCCAGGCCGGCCGAGCCGACGACGACGCCGGTTACGCGCCCGCCGATGTCATGACGATCCGCAGGATGGTCGAGCCGGCCGCCATGCAGCTCGTGGTCGCCTGGGCGAACGCGGCGGACTTCGGGGAGATCGAACGATGCCTGGCGGGCGGCGAGCGAGCCGACGGCTACGACGAGTTCGAGGCCTGGGACGTCGCCCTGCACCGCAGCCTCATGACCGCCAGCCACAGCCCGCTGCTGGTCCGGCTGTACGGGCTGATCGAGGACGCCAGGCACGGCCAGTCCTGGGGCGACCTCAAGCGGCGCAGCGCGTCCCGCGAGCGACAGCAGGCCTACCAGTCCGACCACCAGGAACTCGTCGCGGCCCTGCGCGCCCGGGACGCGGAGCGGGCGGCCGAGGCCATGCGTGCCCACCTGGCCCGGGTCACCAGCTACTTGTTCGGGGACAGCCACTGACCGGCCGCGCCCCCGGCGGCTCTGTTCCCCCCGGGCCGCTTGCCAGTGGCTCCCCTGCGGCGTGAGCAAGCCCTTGGTGCTGCCAGGGCGACTGTAAGGCCTTGATCATCGGGGGGTGGTGGCGGGCCGTCTACCAGCGGCCCCAGGGGAGCAGGGCGGTGACGGCGATCAGGGCGAACAGCAGGCTGAGGTAGGCGATCGACAGGT
>JAIRTY010000476.1 GCA_031254715.1 Nocardiopsaceae bacterium
GGCGGCCCTGGTCCGCCAGCTGGGCGTGGACCGGGCGGACTTCTTCGGGTACAGCATGGGCGCGGCGCTCGCGCTCGACCTCGGCCTGCGCTACCCGGACCTGGTCAGCAAGCTCGTACTGGCATCGGTCTCGTTCAGCCCGGCCGGGCTGCATCCCGGGCTGTTTGACGGCACGGAGCAGGTGGGCCCGGAAGCGCTGGCGGGATCCCCGTTCGAGCAGGAGTACCTGCGGATCGCGCCCAGCCCGCAGGACTGGCCGGTGCTGATCGAGAAGAACAATCAACTCGACCAGAACCTGCCTGACCTCGACCCCCGGCTGGTCGCGTCGCTGGCGCCGCCCGCGCTGCTGGTGCTCGGTGACAGCGACATCATCACGCTCGAGCACATCGTGGAGATGTTCCGGCTGCTGGGCGGCGGGGTACCGGGGGATGTCACCGGGCTCCCGAAGTGCCAGCTGGCGGTCTTGCCTGGCACCATGCACATCACGGTGCCCTCCCGGGCTGACCTGCTGGGGGCGATGATCCCCGCGTTCCTCGACGCCTGACCGGCGGCACCGGCTCGCCCGACGGGCCACGTGGCCCTCACGCGACGGGTCACGTGGCCCTCAGCGGTCACGTGGCGCCCCCCGCGGCGACGCGGCCCTCAGGCCGGCTCGTCGCGGAGCTGGGCGATGATCTTGGTGAGCGCAGCCGCCAGCTGGTCGCGTTCGGCGGGGGTGAGCGTCGCGGTGGCACTCCGCTCAAGCGCGGCACGGGCATCGCGCACCGGGACCCGCACCGACCGGCCGTGCGGGGTGAGGTGCAGGCGCACCAGCCGCGCGTCCGCGGAGTCGGGCTTGCGGACCACCAGGCCGGCTTCCTCCATCCGGGTGGCGGTGTTGACGATGGTCGGGGTCGCCGTCCCGAGGCGGCGGGCGATCTCACCGGGGGTGAGCCCGTCCTGATCCCAGAGCACGCTCAGCACGATGTGCTGGCCGACCCGGACGCCGTAACGGCTCATCGCCTCATCGGTGGCTTCCCGCAGCAGCTTTGCGGCCTGGGTGAACAGGCCGAGCAGGTCGGGCATCCCCCGAGCATAGTCGCTAGCACGCTAGCGATGTGTTAGCGTGACGATTATCATTAGCATGCTATCGAATTGAGGGCAGGATGATCCTCATCACGGGAGGACTGGGGTTCGTCGGGGTGCATGCCACCCGGGCACTGCTCGGCCTGGGCGAGTCCTGCGTGCTGGTCCAGCGCCGCGAGCCGGTACTGCCGGACGACCTGGCCGCAGACGCCGGCCGGCGGGTGTTCACCGAGCGGGCCGACGTCACCGACCTGGGCGCGCTGCTGGAGATCGGCACCCGGCACGCAATCACCGGCATCCTCCACCTGGCAGGGTCGGTGCCCTGGCCGCCCGGCGCGCAGCCGCCGGTCACCGGCGCCCGGGAGGCGGTCGGCAGCCTGCTCAACGTCATCCAGGCGGCCTGTGACTGGCAGCTGCCGCGGACGGGGATCGCCTCCACCATCGGGGTGTACGGCGGTGCCGCCGCCACGGGCCCGCTGCCCGAGGACCTGCCGCTGCCGATGGTGGCCGGCCACCCGATCCCGTCGTTCAAGAAGATCGGTGAGCTGCTGTCCGGCTACCTCGCGGACGCCACCGGGGCCGAGATCATCAGCTACCGGATCTCTCCCTGGGGTCCGGGCGGCAACCCGGCGTCGCCGTTCTCCGCGGTCCCGCAGCTCGTGCACGCGGCCGCCCGCGGCACCGCGCCGGACTTCTCAGCGCTGCGCTCGCCCGCCTGCGCCGGCGACGGGTTCGACATGTGCTACGTGAAGGACTGCGCCCGGGCCATGGCGCTGCTGCAACTCGCGCCGCGGCTGAACCACCGGACCTACAACATCGCCGGCGGGAAGGCGCTGACCAACGGGGACGTGGCCGCCGCGGTCACGAGGCTGGTGCCCGGCGCCGTGAGCGGCCTCCGCGACGGCCGCGGCCCCGGGTCCGGCCCGCCGGTCTGCCTCGACATCAGCAGGCTCCGCGCCGATACCGGCTATCAGCCCGCATACGATACCGAGCAAGCGGTCGCCGACTACATCGCCTGGCTCCGCGCTGGCCACGAACGCTAGCCAGCGCCGCTTTACCGCCGCAGTCCAGGTGGCGCCGACGGTCGGCGATGATAGCGGGGCCGGCCGGGGAGAGTAGGCCAAACGTATGAGTTCTCGCGATTCCTGCCCGATTCCGGGCAGGATCCTTGCCTTCAAGCCGGGGGATCCTCGATGCTGTCGGATATGCAGGCCGCCGGGCAGTTGCCTGACGATCTCGTCGCTCACCTGACCCGGACCACCCCGCTCAGCCCGGGTGAGGCTGCGCGCGTGGTTGCGGACGTGCTCGGCTACTTCGCTGAGTCCGCGGACGCCTACGTGCGCCGCCGCCATGGCGAGCTGAAGGCTCGCGGGCTGACGAACGATCAGGTCTTCCGGCGGATCTCGGCGGAACTGCCGCTGCGGCGGTTCCTGCCGCCGCAGTACTCGCTGCGGCAGCTGCGCCGGATCGTGTACGGCTGAGGGGGAGAGGGAGAATGTGCGGGATAGTCGCCCATATCGGAAGCCGCGACTGCGTGCCCATCCTGCTGGAAGGGCTGGCCCGGCTGGAGTACCGCGGGTATGACTCGGCCGGGGTGGCCGTGGTGAGCCGCTCCGGCGAGCTGCGGGTACGCAAGGCCAAGGGCCGGGTCGCCGACCTCGCCGCGAGCATGCCCGCGCGGCTGCGCGGCGGCCCGGGAATCGGGCACACCCGGTGGGCCACGCACGGCGAGCCCAGCGATGCCAACGCCCACCCGCACACCTGCGGCACCATCGCGGTCGTGCACAACGGCATCATCGAGAACGCCGAGGAGCTGCGGGCGAAGCTGATCGCCGACGGTGCCGAGTTCACCTCCGAGACCGACAGCGAGGTGATCGCCCACCTGATCGCGGCGGCCGCCGATGACACTGACGACCTGGAGGAGGCGGTCCGCCGGGCGCTCGCCGCCGTGGTGGGCACCTACGGGCTGGCGGTCATCGACGCGCGTCATCCTGACCAGATCGTGGCCGCGCGGAACGGCAGCCCGGTGGTGCTCGGCATCGGGGACAAGGAGATGTTCGTCGCCTCAGACCTGGCGGCGCTGGTCCGCTACACCCGCCAGGTGGTCCACCTGGATGACGGCGAGCTGGCGACGGTCCGGGCCGACGGGTTCCGCACCTCCACCCTGGACGCCCGTACCATCACCAAGCAGCCGGCGATCATCGACGCCGACACCGGCTCCTACGACGCCGAGGGCTACGCCCATTTCATGCGCAAGGAGATCCACGAGCAGCCCCGGGCCATCGAGCGGGCGCTCAGCGGGCGGCTCGACGACCGGTTCCACACCGCCCATCTCGGCGGCCTCAACCTGGACGCCCGGCAGGCCAGGGAGATCCGCCGGGTCAAGATCCTCGGCTGCGGCTCGGCCTATTACGCGGGGCTGCTCGGCGCGCAGCTGATCGAGGAGCTGGCCCGGATCCCGGCGGACGCCGAGCCCGCCTCGGAGTTCCGCTACCGCAACCCGGTGGTCGAGCACGACACCCTCTACGTGGGGGTCAGCCAGTCCGGGGAG
>JAIRTY010000483.1 GCA_031254715.1 Nocardiopsaceae bacterium
ACCAGCGACACCGCCGACAGCGCCGGCCAGGCCCGCCAGGCCGCAGACGCCGGAGCCGACGCCCTGCTCCTGGTCGCACCGTACTACTCCCGGCCCACTCAGGCCGGCGTCGTCGCGCACGGCCTGGCCGTGGCCGATGCCACCGCGCTGCCGGTCATGCTCTACGACGTCCCGCACCGGACCGGCACCCAGTTCAGCGCAGCGACTTTGATCGAACTGGCCCGCCACCCCAGGGTGAGGGCCGTGAAGGATGCCAAGGGCGACCTGTTCGAGGCGGTTTCCGTGATGGCCGAGACCGGCCTGGCCTACTACTGCGGCATCGACGAGCTGAACCTGCCCTACCTGGCAGCGGGGGCGAGCGGCGTCGTGAGCGTAGTCGCCAACGCTGCCCCGGCCCAGATCACCGAGCTGATCCAGGCCGTCCGGCGCGCGGACCTGCCCCGCGCCCGGGCCATCAACAGATCCCTCGTGCCGCTGATCGACGCCATCATGCGCACCTCCCAGGGCGCGATCATGGCCAAGGCTGCCCTGGCCGAGCTCGGGATCCTCGATCACGCGACCGTCCGGCTGCCGCTGCTCGAATCACCGCCCGGGGACCTGGACAAGCTCAGGCTCGCCCTCCCCCGCCCACCGGTCGCCGCCTGACAACAGAGACGGGCGGCGCCGCCGGTTCCCAGCCAGCGCTGCTGTTAGAGGCGGACGTAGTCGTAGTCGAACGGCTTGCCGTTGATGCCGTTGCGGGGCGGGGCGATCCAGGCGGCGATCTTGCCCCGCTCGTGGACCGGCCGCATGAGCGAGCGGACGAAGGTCTTGTCCACGTCGGTGGGCAGCCAGGCGCCCTTGCGCCGGTCCCACTCATCGGCGGTGAGCATCTCGCCGTCCGGGCTGGCCTCGATGCCGGCGAACGCGCCCACCTGGCGGTTGAAGGCGGCGTGCGGCAGCTGCAGCCGGTGCGGCAGGCCCGCCTCGGCGAGGATCTTGTTCCACCGGCTGACGCCGCTTGCGCAGTCACGGATGTACTCGCGCCGCAGGTCGGTGTTGAGCCCGGTGAGCGCCTCCACCTCGGTCTGCCCAATGCTCCGCTCGCCATTCCCGGCGTCGACCAGCGCGTCCACCATGATCGAGTCGCTGCTGAGCCGGTGGTCGTCGGCGCGGCGGCCCTCCAGCCACCGGCCCTTCAGCCCGGCGGTGTAGTAGTTCGCGACGTTGGTGGAGGTCTCGCCGCCGAACAGGTCCAGGCTCACCGAGTAGTGGAAGTTGAGGTACTTCTGGATCACCGGCAGCGGGATGGCGCCGAGCGGGCCGGGGTCGTCGGTGTCATGCTCGATCATGAGCTGCGCGGTCCGCTCCACCATCCGGTCCACCCCGGTGGTGCCCACCATCATGTGGTGCGCCTCCTCCTTGAGCATGAACTCGCAGGTGCGTGACAGCGGGTCGAACGCGGACTCCTTCAGCGTGCCGAGCTGGTACTTGCCGTCCCGGTCGGTGAAGTAGGTGAACATGTAGAACGAGAGCCAGTCCGGGGTCTCCTCGTTGAACGCGCCGAGGATCCGCGGCGAGTCCTCGCTGCCGGAGTTGCGGTGCAGCAACTCCTCGGCCTCGTCACGGCCGTCGCGGCCGAAGTAGGCCTGCAGCAGGTACACCATCGCCCACAGATGCCGGCCTTCCTCGACGTTCACCTGGAACAGGTTGCGCAGGTCATACAGGCTCGGCGCGGTCGCCCCGAGGTTGCGCTGCTGCTCCACCGACGCTGGCTCGGTGTCGCCCTGGACGACGATCAGCCGCCGCAGGTCGCTGCGGTACTCGCCGGGCACCTTCTGGCAGGCGGGCTCGCCCTTGTGCTCGCCGAATCCGATCCGCCGTCCGGCGTCGCGCTCGGCCAGGAAAATCCCCCAGCGGTAGTCGCGCATCGGCACGAAACCGAAATGGGCCCAGCCTTCCCGGCCGACGTTGACCGCGGTCCGCAGGTAGACGTCCTGGGTCGGCAGCGCGGGCCCCATCGACTCCCACCACGACAGGAAGTTCGGCTGCCACGCCTCCAGCGCGCGCTGCAGCCGCCGGTCGTCGGCCAGGCCGACGTTGTTCGGGATCTTCTCGCTGTAGTCAGATGCAATGGTCATATCAGGCAGCCCCGTCAGACTCGCTTCCGGTCGAATTCGGGCCGCTTCCCCGTCCCGTAGCGGCGCAGCGCACCGTCCGGCCCGGAGGCGTTGGGCCGGGTGAAAATCCAGTTCTGCCACGCCGACAGCCGCCCGAAGATCTTGGTTTCCATCGTCTCCGGCCCGGTGAACCGGTAGTTCGCCTCCATGCCGGTCAGCGCGTCGGGGCTGAAGCTGGCGCGCTCCTCCACCGCGATGCGGACCTCTTCCTCCCAGTCGATGTCGTCCGGGGCGAACGTCACCAGCCCCAGGCCCTGGGCATCCTCGGCGTTCAGCGGCTCGCCGGCCCGCTTCTCCCCCGCCGCCAGCGCATCCGGATCGCCGGTGAACCGGGTCTGCAGCCGGGTCAGGCCGTT
>JAIRTY010000579.1 GCA_031254715.1 Nocardiopsaceae bacterium
CGGTCACCCTGCTGGCGCTGCCGCTGACCGCGGTGGTGGCGTTGCGGGCGTCCACGTTCCAGGTGGGTGCGCTGACCTCGGCCGTCAACGCCGCGTTCCTGGTCGTCGCGCTGCCGGCGGGCGCGGTGGTGGACCGGCTCGCCAAGCGGCGGCTCATGGTGTGGTGTGACGCCGCCCGGATGCTCGTGATCGGCTCGATCCCGGTCACGGCCGCGCTGGGCGTGCTGACGATGGCCCAGCTGTACGCGGTGGCGCTGGTGTCCGGGCTCGGCACGGTGTTCTTCGACGTCGCCTACCAGAGCTACCTGCCGGAACTGATCGGCCGCAAGCATCTGATCGACGGCAACGGCAAGCTCCAGACCACCGCGGAGGGCGCCCGGCTGGGCGGCCCGGGCCTGGGCGGCGCCCTGGTCGGGCTGGCGGGCGCGGCCACCGCCATGGCTGCCGATGCAGCCTCGTTCGCGGTCTCCGTGGTCTCGCTGCTGCTGATCCGCGCCCCGGCGACGGCACCCGGGCCCGCCCCGCAGGCCGCGCCCAGTGCCCGGCTGCGCACCGAGGTCATGGCGGGACTGTCGTTCGTGCTGCGGGAGCCGATCCTGCGCAAGATCGTGGCGTGCACCGGCACCAGCAACCTGTTCGGCGGCGTGACCATCGCGCTGGAGATCATCTTCCTGGTGCGGGTCCTGCACGTGCCGCCAGCGTTCACCGGGCTGGTGGTGGCCCTGGCGGCGGTCGGCGGTGTCGCCGGCGGGGTCCTCTCCGGACGGCTGGCACGCTGGTTCGGGTCGGCCCGGATCATCTGGGTGTCGATCCTGGGATTCGGGGCGGGCGGGATCCTGATCCCGTTTGCCACGCCCGGCTGGGGCGTGGCGCTGTTCGTGCTGGGCTGGGGCTCGTTCTCGTTCAGCGCAGTCGTTTACAACGTGGCGCAGGTGAGCTACCGGCAGACGGTATGCCCGCCCGAGCTGCTGGGGCGCATGAACGCCGCGGTGCGGTGGATCGTCTGGGGCACCATCCCGCTCGGGGGCCTGCTCGGCGGCGCGCTGGGCAGCATGGTGGGCATCCGGCCGACGCTGGCGGTGGGGGCCATCGGCGGCTGGGCGGGCGGGCTGTGGGTGTTCTTCTCGCCGCTGCGCCGGATGCGCGATGTGCCGCCGCCTGGCACCTACCCACTGCCAGCGGGCCGCCCGTCGTCAATCCCGGTCGCCGGGGCGGCACCCGAGCCGGCCCCGGAAACCTGACCGGAGCCGGTGCCCGGCCGCAGCGTCCTCAGCCCGCGCCCCGGCCGGAGTTCCTCAGCCCGCTGCCCGGACCACCGCCGCGAGCCCCTCTGCCACCTGGCGGGCCCGGGACTCGTCCACGGCCTCGACCATGACCCGGACCGCCGGCTCGGTCCCGCTGGGCCGGACCAGCGCCCGCCCGGAGTCGCCGAGCTCGGCCCTGGCCGCCGCGACCGCCGCCGCCAGGTCGTCCGAGCCCGAGACCCGGGCCTTGTCCACCCCTCGCACGTTGATGAGCACCTGCGGGTACCTGGTCATGATCGCCGCGATCTCAGCCAGCGGTCGGCCCTGCCGTGCCATCACCGACAGCAGCTGGAGCCCGGTGAGGACGCCGTCGCCGGTGGTGGCGTGATCGAGCATGATGATGTGCCCGGACTGCTCCCCGCCCAGCACGTAATCGCCGGACCGCATGGCCTCGATCAGGTAGCGGTCACCGACCGCGGTCTCCACCATGCCGATGCCCGCCTCGGCCATGGCGATCCGGAACCCGAGGTTCGACATGACGGTAGCGACCACTGTGTTGCCGGCCAGTTGACCGGAATCCGCCAGTTCCCGCGCGAGCACGGCGAGGATCTGATCGCCGTCCACGACCGCCCCGGACGCGTCCACGGCCAGGCAGCGGTCGGCATCGCCGTCGTGGGCGATGCCGGCGTCGGCGCCGTGCGCCACCACCGCCTCCGACAGCGCCGAGAGGTGGGTGGAGCCGCAGCCCTCGTTGATGTTCAGGCCATCGGGCTCGGTACCGATGGTGATGACCTCCGCCCCAGCCCGCGCCAGCGCGACGGGCGCGACGCCGGAGGCCGCGCCGTGCGCGCAGTCCACCACCACCCGCAGGCCCGCCAGCGGGGCCTGGCCGCCGCCGGGGCGCCGGATGGAGGCAAGCAGGTGAGCCAGGTAGCGCTCCCGTTCCCCGGTGCCATCCGTTACCCGCCCGAAGCCCGCCGCTGGCGGCCCGGCCAGCGCGGGCCCGGGCTTGCCGAGCCGGTCCTCGATCTCGTCCTCGACCGCGTCCGGCAACTTGAAGCCGCCCCGGCTGAAGAACTTGATCCCGTTGTCGGGGGCTGGGTTATGGCTGGCGGACAGCACCACGCCGAGCTCGGTACCCAGGCTGGCGGTGAGGAACGCGACGGCCGGAGTGGGGATCACGCCGAGCCGGAGGACGTCCACGCCGGATCCCGCCAGCCCGGCCACGACCGCGGCTTCCAGGAACTCGCCCGAGGCGCGGGGGTCGCGGCCGACCAGTGCTGCCGGGCGCCGCCCGGCTGCGCGGGCGGCCGCGAACTCGCCGGTGCCGTGCAGCACCTCGACGGCGGCGACCGCCAGGTCCATGGCAAGCCGGCCGGTCAGGTCGTCGCCTGCCACACCGCGGACGCCATCGGTTCCGAAGAGCCGTCCCATGAAGCCGCCCCTCGGTTCCGGTGCCGCTATGGCCGCTGGTGTGACCGCTGTCAGGTTGGCGCTGGCTAGGCGACCTAACGCTTGGAGTACTGAGGGGCCTTGCGTGCCTTCTTGAGGCCGTACTTCTTGCGCTCCTTGACCCTGGCGTCCCTGGTCAGGAAGCCGGCCCGCTTGAGCGCGCCCCGGTTCGCCGGGTCGATGAGGGTCAGCGCGCGGGCGATGCCCAGCCGCAGCGCTCCGGCCTGCCCGGTGACGCCGCCGCCGGTGACCAGCGCGATCACGTCGAACTGGTTCTCCGCGCCCAGGGTCACCAGCGGCTCCCGGATGAGCTGCTGGTGCACCTTGTTCGGGAAGAAACCCTCCAGCGGGCGGGCGTTGACCCGCCACTGGCCGGTCCCTGGCACGATCCGGACCCTGGCGATGGCTTCCTTGCGGCGGCCGGTTCCCAGCGCGCTCCCGGTCACGACCGGCCGGTCGGCCTGGTCCTCCTCGGTGGCGGCCGTCTCGGTGGTGTATTCCGACGGGATCTCGCCGGTGCCGGCTGCGCCCTGGTCCGCGCTGTCAGCGAGCGCCTGCGCGCCTGTGGGTTCGGCCACGGTCTCTTCCTCGTACTTCCTCGTTGGCTCGGCTGGTGCCGGCGGGCGGCTGGCTGCTGGCCGGGCGCCCGCGCGCGGCACCGGTTAGTGCTGCGGGATCTGGCTGATCTGGGTGATCTGGAACGGGACGGGCTGCTGTGCCTGGTGCGGGTGCTCGGGGCCCGCGTAGACCTTCAGCTTGCGCAGCATGTGGCGGCCCAGCGTGTTCTTGGGCAGCATGCCCCTGACCGCCTTCTCCACCGCCCGCTCTGGGTGCTTGGCGAACAGGTCCCGGTACACGACGGACCTTAGCCCGCCGGGATAGCCCGAGTGCCGGTAGGCATGCTTGTCCGACAGCTTGTTGCCGCTCAGCGCGACCTTGTCCGCGTTCACGACGATGACGAAGTCGCCGGTGTCCAGGTGCGGGGCGAAAACCGGCTTATGCTTCCCGCGCAGCAGCACGGCTACCTGGCTGGCGAGGCGTCCGAGGACGACGTCGGTGGCGTCAATGACATGCCACTGCCGCTGAATGTCCCCGGCCTTGGGGGTGAAAGTGCGCACAGTCGTAAGCCTCACATCGGGACCTGAATCCTCCGGTCCGCGCCCCGGGGCAGCCCTCCGGGCGGGATCCGCGCATCCGGCCCTGGTAGCCAGCCATGGGGGCGGCACCGGAGGCGCGCAGGACGCGCATGGATGCCCAAGCAGGATACCGGCCCGCGACAGTGGCGGTCAAAGCGAAGCGGGCGCCGCCGCCGGCGCCGGCTGCGCGGCCCGCACCGGCGCTGGCAGGGCGCCCGGACGGTGGTGGCAGCGGGGCCGGTCAGCGGTGGCCATAGGGCCGGGCAGAGGGGCCAGCCCCGAGACCGGAACTGCCGTGCCGACCCGCTTGCAGCGGCTACGCTCGCCGCATGAGCAACCCGGGTGATGCGAGCGGATGGCCGGGTGACACCCGGCCGCGCGCCCGGGCGCCGCAGGCAGCGGGGCACACGCTGCCCCCGGCACCGGATCGTTACCGACATAGCGCAGAATATGCTGACGTGCCCGATTCTGATGCTGACGGCCATGGGGGCGGCCAGCCGCCGGAAGGTCCCGGCGATCCGCGCCGCGGATACCCGGGCGGCTGGCCCTACCCCCCGCCCGCGACCGGAACGGGATCAGCAGCGGGAACGGAACCCGGCCCCCGACTGCCGGCGCGTTCGCCGGCGGGCTGGGCACCGAGCAGCTCACCTGTGTCCGGGCATCCTTACCCCGCTGACAGCGCCGGGGAGCGCGGGCCCGGCAGCGGGCAGCCAGTGGCCGGGCGTTACCTGACCGACAGCCAGGCCGCCACGCCCGCAGCAGGCCACTTTCCGGCTCACCCGCCGGCAGACGCGCCCGCTTACCCGCCGGGTGGACCGGCGTACTCCCCAGCAGGCGGAACGGGACAGGGCGGAGCGGCGCACACCCCGGCAGGCGGAACGGTTTACCCGCCAGCGGGCGGAGCGGCGCACACCCCAGCAGGCGGAACGGCTTACCCGCCACGGGGCGGAACGGGCGACGGCACCCGCGGCGCTTCCCTGGCCGCTGACGGCCCTGCGCAGGCGGCCGAGGCCCGCGGTGCGCCTCCCAGGGATGCGGCCGCGCAGAGCAGTTTGCGGCGCGTCGAGGAGATGCTCACGGCGATACGGCGGCGCGCCGAAGATACCGCCGCGGCGGGTTCTCAAGTCCGCGACCCCGGTCCCTATCCAGCCAGCGAGCCGCCCGCGGTCCGCCCGGCCCCGCCTAACCAAGAGGGTCCCCAGCAGGCGCCGTACCGGGACGACCAGCCGTCGGCATACCGGGAGACTCCCCAGCCGCCGGGATACCAGGAGGCGCCTCAGCCCGCCGCATACCGGGAGACGCCCCAGCCCGCCGCATACCGGGACGCGCCGCAGCCGTCGGCATACCAGGAGACGCCCCAGCCCGCCGCATACCGGGACGCGCCGCAGCCGTCGGCATACCAGGAGACGCCGCAGCCCGCCGCATACCGGGACGCGCCTGCGCGGGCCGCG
>JAIRTY010000604.1 GCA_031254715.1 Nocardiopsaceae bacterium
GGGCGCTCGATGAAGATGGTGATCTCAGCAGGAGCCACTCCCAGCCGCTCGGGCCAGAAATGCAGCCCCAGACTGCTCTCCGCCATGCTGAACTGCGACAGCCGCCGGGCTTCGATGACCGCCAATTGTGCCCGCAACCGTGGGTCCGCGGCAGCTTCCGGGCCGCTGGCGTCACTCTCCCGCAGGCTAGAACCAGGCACGGCAGCAGCGATCTGCTGCGCCAGGGCATACGCCCTGCTCACATCATCGGAACTCACTGGGTCAGGATGACGCACCCCGCCCCAGAGAGCGAGCCAGATCTAATGGCACCAGACATTGACAAACATAGAAGCGTCATAGAAGCGTCAACGAGCGGATGATGCGGAACGGGCGTGGACGTCAAGATGATCTTGTGATCCGGACGTTGCGGTGGGCGGAGTGCGGTTTCGGTTTCGGCGGGATGTGTCCTGTCGCAGACAAGGTGAGCCAGTCTCAGTGGGCCAGAGCCACTGGGCTGTTGAGTCTCAGTAAGTTGGGCCATCGGGCACGGTTGTATCCCTCAGCGCCGCGCGATCCAGGCTCGGCAGCTGCGGTACGGCTCGCCGCTGCGGTACGGCGATGATTCCAGCGGTTAAGGGAGGTCTACCTTGCAGTGACGTCACCCATGGGGAGGTATGGAGCGATATGGCGCGAACGCAGGACGACCACCTGTGGGCGCTGGCACACGCCGAGCGCGCCGCGCTGGCCGAAGATCTAGCAGGCCTCCGCGCACAGCAGTGGCGGCATGACACCCTGTGCGGGGAATGGGACGTCGAGCAGGTCGTCGCCCACCTCACCGCTGCGGCGAGCCTGAACCAGTGGCAGTGGCTGCGCAGCATGCTCGGCGCACGTTTCCGCCCCGAGGTGCACAACCAGCGGCGGCTGGCTGAGCACCGCGGCAGCAACCCCGCTGAGACACTTGATCGGTTCCGCGCCGTCATCACCAGCACTACCGCACCCTCGCGGCACACCCCGGCCTACCTCGGCGAGGTCGTTGTGCATGCCCAAGATATCCGCCTGCCGCTGGGGCTTGCACGGACGCCGAGCGTCGACGCGCTGACACCCGTGGCCGGCTTCTTCGCCCGGCGCGACTTCACGGTTGCCAGCCATACCCACATCACCGGCCTGCAGCTGCGGGCCGGTGATGGGCCGTTTGGCACGGGCGCCGGTCCGCTGGTCACCGGATCGACTCTTGCGCTGGTGATGAGCATGGCTGGCCGCGTATCGTACTTGGCCGAGCTTGACGGCCCAGGCCTGCCGACCCTGCGGTCGCGTCTGCAAGCACCGCAGCCCGAACCGCCGCTGGCGCAGGACTAGAGTCCCCGGGCCAGATCCGCCACGACCCACCATGCGAAGCGCGGGCAGGCCGGTCAGCAGGGGTATGACTCCGGCCGGGAGAGAGACCGAACATGGCAGCAGGCACACGCATCGAGTGGACCGAGGTCACCTGGAACGTCAGGGACCTGGGGAGCTCTGATCACGGCGACCGCCGCCCAGATCCCGGCCGTGGGGCCGTGTCACCGGCGATACCTCCTCGTGCGCGCGACCTGCGTGAGCATGACGAGGCTGAGTGCGAGCAGGGGGCCCTCGAAGGCCAAAGAGGTGATTCCCAGCGCGTCCCAGTTGCCGATGTGGTCCGCCATCTGGGGGAATCCGATGGTGCGACTCCACACGAAGCCCACGATGGTCGCGGCGGCCAGTGCCGCGGTCGCGGCCCACATGACCTGCCTTGACCTCGCAAACTCTCTCAGTTCGGTGAGGATCAATGCCGGGATGAACGCGAGCGAAAGGGCGATGTCGCAGCAAAAGAGCCCCGCCATGTAGTAGACGTGCTCATCGAACTCCATACCGATGTCACGGATATGGCAGTAGGACATTCCGGCGAGCGCGACCGAGGCCAGCCCGAGCGCCGCCAAGCTTCCCGTCTCGTCCACCGTGCGTGTGCGCATACGTACTGATCACCATGACCTTCGCCGGTTGCCTCACAAGTTCGTGTTCGGGGCGCCGGCGAACGAATCGCCGGCGCCCCGAGCCGGCTAGCACATGTATTCCATGATGTAGCCGAAGCTCGTCCGCTTGCGCAGGCCGGTGGGCGTCTGCCACACCGGAGCGCGCTGCCCGGATGCCTGCTTGGCGGGTGCGGCCTGCTTGAGGGCACCCTGCGCGGCGCCGTTCGCCCCGTACGGGCCGATCAGCTGCTGCGGGGTGTACAGGTTGCCGTTCTGCATCACGTAGTCGTCGTTGGCGATCGTCTCGATGTCCTCCAGCGGGTTGCCGTGGATGATGTCCATGTCGGCGATCATTCCCGGCTGGATCGTGCCGAGCTGACCCAGCACGCCCATGATCTTGGCGGGCTCGACGGTGGCGCCGCGTAGGGCCTCGTAGTTGCTCAGGCCGGTATGTGCCATCGCGCTGAGCGCGATGACCTGTCCGAAATTCCCGTAGCCGATGGGGTTATCGGTACCGACGAGCGTCGTGCCACCCGCCGCAACGATCTTCGCCACCGCCTTGCCGAACCCGACCGAGCCGGACAGCTGCGCCGCGGTGAGCGGAGGCTGCGCGAACTCCTGCTGCGCCAAGGCGTAGTTCCACGGGCTCAGCAGTGCCTTCATCCGCGGGTCATCGACGGTCGGCTGCCCGTTGATCTTCGGAAGGAAGTTCGGCGCGCCCGAGAACGGCGTCGTGCTGATCGACATCCCCGAGCGGGCGTACAGCTGGATCGTGTCGTCGTAGGCGACGCTGTCCTGGGACACGGCGATCTGGTAGCCCAGACGCTGTGTCGCCCAGTGCGAGCTGCCGTCTTGGCCGAAGGCCAGCGCCGGCCAGAAGTAGTGCGAGAAGGACGGGATCCCGAGGTCGTGACCCGCCTGAATCGCGGTCTGCTCCATGTCGTTGGGCAGCCGGACGTAGGTCTTGAGGATGTCCGGCTTGAGCTTTGCGAGCCTCGACAGGTCCGTCGTCATCGATGAGGCGGTCGGATCGGGTCGCATCCAGGCGTAGAAGATCCGGCTTCCGTCGACCGGTTCGCCCGACCAGAAGTACCGCGGTCCGGGCGCCGCGCCCGATTCTTGGGACTCAACCTCCTCGAGCGAGTGGTACGGCTCGTCGCCCATCGACATCTCGGTCGTGATCCCGAGCGAGAGCTCGAGGCGATTCTTCCGGCCGCCGGCGAAGGGCTGGTCCATTCCCTCGTGCGCATGCGACTCCCACAGACCCGGAATCACCGTGTCATTGGACGCATCGACGTACTGGATGCCCTGACCATACGACGACTGCGGGCGAGCCGGACCGACGCTCTCGATCTTGTTGCCCTGGACCACGATGTCCACGTTGTGCTGCTCGGAGTTGCTCGTGCCCGCCCAGAGCGTCCCGGCGTGAATGACCTTCTCGCCCTTGGGCGGAGCTTGCGGCTTCCAGTTCAGGTCGACCTGGACGGTGGTGGGCGCGCCGCCCTTAACCGAGACCATTCGCAGCGTCCCGGCCGAGTCATACAGGATGTGCTGCGAGTCGCCCGACCAGCTCAGCTGGTCCGCCGCCTCCCTCGTCACCTGCTTCGCCGCGCCCGTCGGTGCGCCCGTCGCCGGGTCCACCGGCACGATGTACAGCACGGAATCCATCACGTAGGCCATGGACTTGCCGTCAGGCGACCACACGGGACCGTCGTCCTCCACCCGGTTGGTGAGCGTCTCATACGGCCGCGCGGGATCCGGCAGATACAGCTTCGTGGCACCCGTGCTCACGTTGACCGTCTGGATCCTGCTCGTGCCCTCGCGGAAGCGGTTGGAGTACTGCCGCAGCGCCGCCAGCGCGATCGTGTTGCTGTCGGGCCCCCACGAGGGCCGCCCGGCCTCGAAGTCGGCGTTGATGTTGATACCGGTGGAGTTCGCCGTCCCCCAGACCTTGTGGAACTGCCCGGTGGCGACGTCTGCGACGTACATCTCACGGGCGCCGGCCTCGGCGTCGAGCGTCGTCATGAACGCGATCTGCTTGCCGTCGGGGGACCACGCAGGGTTGACCTGCGCGCCCGTAAATGGCGCCGTCAGCTTGCGCGTCTGCCCGGTCTGCATGTCGCGGATGTAGACCGCCATCGACCCATCGGAGTCGGTCGAGTACGCCAACGACTTCCCGTCCGGCGACCAGGTGGGATCCGCCTTGTAGAACGAGTCGTTCGTCAACTCCTGCGGCATCTTGCCGATCGTCATCGACCACAGCTGGTTGAGCGCGACGAACGCCACCTGCTTTCCGTCCGGCGACAGCTTCGGGCTGAGGATGCCGGTCGCCTTCTGCGTCGCAGTCGACGAGAAGTTGTGGCTCTTCATCGGGTAGGAGGCCCGTTTGAAGGGCATCTCCGCCGAGAACGGAATCTGAGTGACCGCGCCGGAGGTGACGTTGCGCTTCCAGATCTTGCCATTGGAGGCGTAGACCAGCGTGTCATTCGAGAGCCACTCAGCCGGAAACGCGAACACGTCCTCATCGCCCGAGACCGCCTGCCCGTTGACGAACAACTGCGTCAGCGGACCACCGTTGACGCTCGTGGGCCCGCCCGAGCCCATTGCACTCCCCTGCGCCACATACGCGACGTTCTTCCCGTCCGGGGAGGTGGTCGGCGACCAATACGTCATCGAAGAGTCCGAATACAGCGTCTGGGCCTGCCCCTGACCGTCCGCCGCGACCGACTTGATCGCATGCGTCGTGTCCACGTAGGTGATATGCGAACCATCCGGCGTCCATGACGGGTAGTAGGCGTTATTGAGAACCGCCTGGTCGGTGATCTCCGTCAACTTGCCCGTGGCGAGCGTCAGCACCCAAACGTTGTAGCTGCCACTCGCAGTTCCGTCAGGCGATCCCGCCACCGGCCGATCCGACGAGAACACGATCTGTGAGCCATCCGGCGAGTAGCGCGGCTCGCGGTCATCGTAGGAGCCGGACGTCAGCTGACGGACGTTCGAGCCATCCGGGTTCATCGCCCAGATGTGGAACGTCCCGCTCTTATACGACTGGAACGCGATCGACTTGCCATCCGGCGACCACGTCGGATATGCGGTGTCCTGCAACAGGCTTGAGATCCGTGTCGCCTTACCGCCGCTCGCCGGCAAGGTCCACAGATTCCCCAAGAAGTTCATGGCGATCGACTTGCCGTCCGGAGACAGCGCGACCGTCAGCGCAGACCCCTCATGAAAGGTCATCGTCGCGGACGTACCGCCGCCTCGCGCATGCGACGGTCCCTCCGGAGCGGCGGCGGACCGGGCCGCGGCTCCCACCATGGCAACCGCGACCACGCAACTCAACGCTGCGCCTAAGACCGCCGAGACAGTGAAACCTCGATGGCGAGACGCACGGTGGAACAGACCACTCGTTGCACCCACAGATATCTTCTCCCGAGTAGGACGACGTCCCGACACAACCAATCCGTCGTTGACGACACAAGCCAGACTCCACAGAAATGCGTCGAACGGTGGGTATCGTGCGATGAACGGTCGAAAGGGGCAGTTCAGCGGGTCCTCCGCGCTGGTCATAGCGTGGCTAGTGAGACGAAGGTGCTTGAAGTGGTTAGGGGGTAAATATGTACAACTATGGTCCATACGATCGGCCGGACATCAAGCGTGCTCGCGAGCAGAACCAGCGGGCCGTGGACCGGCTCCAGCAGCGAAACGAAGCACTGTACTCACAGCCCTCGGCACAGCAGCCCTTCAACGGCGTCACCGTTGACACCAACTGGGTCAAGGACTTCACGGAGGGACAGCAGGAGGAAGCAGACAGGCGGCACGACCGTTATGTCCGCAACCTTGCTGAGACCGGCCGCTCTAGGGATCATCGGCCTGATCAAGCGCTGGTTCCAGAGCCAGGCGATCCCTGAGAGACCCGCACCGGCCGCCGCTTGGCCGCGCACATCACAGGAACTGGTGGATAACGCGGTCGGCGGGCCAATCACCCAAGGCCGATATGTGCCGATGCTGACGAACTGCCGGCCCTGGTCCACGTCCACGCGGCGCTTTTCAGGCGCGAATCACGATGGCCATTCGATCAGGCTGTCGTGGTGGGCTACGGCGGGCTAGAGGCAGAGACGGAGCACCTCGGCGGCCCAGGGGACAACGGGCTTGATGGCCTGATCCGCCTGGACAAGCTTGGTCTCGACGTGGTGTACGTCCAGGCGAAGCGGTACACCGACCGGCATGTCGGCAGGCCCGAGATCCAAGCTTTCGTCGGCGCTCTCCACGGCGCTCAGGCCTCACGGGGTGTCTTCATCACCACGACCCGATTCAGCCCCGAAGCCAAGGACTACGCTGAACGCGTCAACGCTCGGCTTATCCTCATCGACGGCCCGGAGCTGGCAAATCTGATGATCGAGCACAACTGCGGCGTCGTGATCGAGGAGACCTTCACCCTGAAGCAGGTAGACGAGAACTTCTTCGGAGACCTTTACCCGACTTTGCGGCATTGCAGGACATCGTCGCGCACTCCCGCACTGGTGACGGCGGGCAGGTTGACGTCACCGTCACCTATGCGCCCGGCGGAGCATCTCGTCAAGTTCGGGGTCAGGCCCTATCGCTCTGACTTCCTGCGCGCAGCGGCAGGCGACTGCGATCTTGGCAGCCCACTCCAGTGCCTCCTCGCGCGACGGCACGTCGACGACCGTGAGTCCGCCGATGGCCTCCGGGTACGGGCCGTCGGTGACCGTCCCGTCGGTGGCCACGACGCTCGCCCGCTGGTCTTCCAGTCCGCCGGCGCACACAAGCACGCCCTCGTTCACGGCTTCCTGGACCACTGCGTGCGCGTCCTTGGCCACGGTGGGCATGTCATCGCCGGGGATGTGGTCCATCGCGTGGGCATCGAACGAGATCACGTACCACGTCATCGCATGACTCCCGTGTCCCGGCGGCCTCCTCCGGCCGCACGTTAACTCATATAGCAGCCGGCCAGTGCGCCGGGCCGTGCTTATGGTACGGAAAAGGGTCTAAGGTTCGATGCCGTAGGGGGCTTCACGAGCTAGCAGGTCAAGCTGGGTCTTCTGGCCAGGACTGGTCACCTTCAAGAATCATTTGACCTTCAGCTGACCGTCGTTCATGGCGTCAACCGTCGGCATTCTGGCGCATGGATTGGCCCATGACGATATGGCCGAAGTGCCAAGCGGCGGTCCTGAGCCATCGGCTGTTGGGTCTCAGCAAGTTGAGCAACTGCGCGTTGCGGCGCGCTTGCCGAGGAGGCGGATGTCCCGCCCCCGGGCTGGCTTGCTTCATGGCTGGTAGAACGTGGTGATGGGGTTCACCTCTGCCCGCGCTGGTGGCCGGGGATGACCGAGCCCGCGGCACGCCCGCGGCCGTGGCTGCGGCTCATGTCCGGCCGCGATCCCGGCGAGGCGCACCGTGCCTCCACGCCGCTGGAGCTGCTGTTCGACCTGACGTTCGTGGTCGCGGTGGCGCGGGCGGGCATCGAGCTGCGCGACGCGCTGGCGCAAGGGCATGCCGGTCACGCGCTGGCGGGCTACGCGGTGGTGTTTTTCGGCCTGTGGTGGGCGTGGGTGAACTTCACTTGGTTCGCCTCTGCCTACGACACCGATGATGTGGCCTACCGGCTGCTGACGCTGCTGCAGATGGCCGGCGTGCTGGTGTTCGCGGCCGGGATCCCCGCCGCGTTTGCCCATTTCGACTTCGCCACGGTCGTGGCCGGGTACGTGATCATGCGGCTGGCGCTGGTGACCCAGTGGCTGCGCGCCGCCCGCAGCCACCCCGAAGGCCGGCCCGGCACGCTGCGGTACGCGGCCGGCGTCACCGTGGTCCAGGCCTGCTGGGTCGGCTGGCTGTTCCTGCCCGGGCCGGCCCGCCTGGCCGGCTTGCTGGTGCTGGTGGCCGCCGAGCTGGCGGTGCCGGCCTGGGCCGAGTTCGCCGGCCGGGCCACGCCCTGGCATCCCGGTCACATCACCGAACGGTATGGGCTGTTCACCATCATCGTGCTGGGGGAGGTCATCGCCGCGATCGCGGCCGCGGTCCAGGAAGCGCTGGGCCACAGCCGGGCCTCACCTGGCCTGCTGACCGCAGCGGCCGCCGGGCTGCTGCTGGTGTTCGCGTTGTGGTGGTCATATTTCAAGCACTCCGCCGCCGAGCGCATCGCCCAATCGCTGCCCTGGACGTTCGTGTGGGCGCTCGGGCACTACCTGATCTTCGCCGCCGTCGCCGCGCTCGGCGCCGGGCTTCAGGTCGCGGTCGGCACTCTCGCCCACACCACCCGCGTCACTCAGCCCTTCGCGGCCTTCGCCGTAGCCATCCCGGTCGCGGTTTTCATCGCCGTGCTCGGGTTGCTCACCACCCGCATCAGCAGCGCAGCCGCTGGGCTCACGCTCCTGACCGCAGCCCTGGTCCTGGCGGCCGCCGCGGCAACCCCCATCCTCACCCTCCCGCCCAGCATCGTCATCATGGTCGCGCTGGTGGCCTCGCTGCTCGCCTACCACCTCACGGCCGCACACCGGGCAACCCGCCACCCCGGACCCGGACCGGTTCCCGGCAACGCCACCGACCCTGCCGCGCCGCCCGGGCACCGCGGCAGCGCAGCCGAGCCTCCCGCCCGTGGCTCCCGTTAGCACCGGAGGAAAGCGAGGAGTGATTGCCACGCCAGCATCAGAACCGACCGGTTCAGCATGGGTGGGAGTGGATGAGGATCCGCCGGGAGATGATCCCTTGTCCGACGTGGCCGCCTGCCCGCACGGTGAAGTGCTGCCCGGGGCCGAGGAAACTACCCGCCCGCTCATCGGTCAGCGTGATGGTCACCACCGACTGCTCTCCCGGCATCAGTGGTGTCTCATCATCGGGGCACAACGCGGCCGGGAAGTAATGATCGCAGCCCGGGCTGCCAGGCGGACACGCGTGCACCGTGACCGTGTACGTGCCAGCCGCGTCGTAGCTGGCACGTACACCGGAAGCCGACGCATCCAGCGTGACCAGGGCCCGGTACCGGTAGGTCTGCACTCCGCACTCCCGCTTTCGCAAACCCCGCCCGTCGCCGGCGCTGGCGGGCAGCTCTTATGCACGTTGTGATCAGCTGGGGCCTCTGGCACGGGCACAGCGCGCGGCCTCGCCCGCACCGCCCGTCCACGGGTGGCCATGGCCTGGCAGTATGACGTCGGCCGGCAAGCTTTCTAGCGCGTCCAGGGAGCTTTCCCGCTTCGCCTAACTGGCCCCGCATGGCTCTTCCGCTCCGGCCCGGTTGCATGCTCTCGTCCTTGGCGAACCAGTCTGTGTGACTTGGGGGAGCGACACAGCGGTGAGTTGGCCAGGTTCGGCCATGCGGTTCGTAGCAGCCGGGCTCGGCGCAATGACGTAGCGGAAAAGTGGCGGGTTGTCCGGTCAGGTGCCGAGAGGACAAGATGACCCTGGGCCCGATCCGGGCGAGAGCGTGATTGAGGAAGCCGCGGCGTCCCCAAGGCGTAGCAGGAACGCGGCCAGAGAGAGCGGGGGAGCCGGTGTCAGCTGAGCCGGCCGGGTGGATGAGCACCCGTCATGACAGCCCGCCGGCGGGAGTGCCGCCGGTACCTGGGGCGGAGCCTGGCCGCCGCTCCGGGGATCCCGGATTACCCGCCGCGCTTGTTGCGCTGCGCCCAGGTGTCGCACGCAGTGGCGAGGTCACGAGGCCCGGCGACATGGCTCTGGCGCTGCTGCTCTTTGCCGTGGTGGCGGCGGCCCACGCTGCCGGTACGGAGGTCGTCCAGCACCTCGGCCGCGTCACTAGCACGGGTGAGATCTTCTTCCCGGCTGCTGGACTGACCGTTGTCGCCCTGCTGCTGCTGCCTCGCCGGCTCTGGCCGCTGGTCCTGGTGGGCGTGTTCGGCAGCGAGCTACTGGGCGGCGCCCTGTCGCGGGGCGGCGCCATGGCGGCCGTCGGGCCCGCGCTTGCTCATACCCTCGAGCCGGCGGTGGGGATGGGGGTGCTGGTGACCTTGGGCGGCTGAGCTGGGCCGCGATCCGGTTCGGCCCCAGAGGGGTCACCTGTGCGGCCGCGTTGATCGCCACTGTGGCGGAATGGGCCACCATCACCGATCACGGCTTGTTCGCGGCAATCGCCA
>JAIRTY010000634.1 GCA_031254715.1 Nocardiopsaceae bacterium
CCGGGTGACCTCGTCGGCGAACGAGGAGAGCTGGTCGACCATCGTGTTGATGGTGTCCTTCAGCTCGAGGATCTCGCCCTGCGCGTCGACCCGGATCTTGCGGCTCAGGTCGCCGCGCGCCACCGCCGTGGTCACCTCGGCGATGGACCGCACCTGGCTGGTGAGGTTGTTCGCCATCGAGTTGACGTTGCCTGTGAGGTCCTTCCAGGTGCCGGAGACGCCCTTGACGTCGGCCTGGCCGCCGAGGCGGCCCTCGGTGCCGACCTCGCGGGCGACCCGGGTGACCTCGTCGGCGAACGAGGAGAGCTGATCGACCATCGTGTTGATGGTCTCCTTCAGTTCCAGCATCTCGCCCCGGACGTCCACCTTGATCTTCCGGCCCAGGTCCCCGCTGGCGACGGCGGTGGCGACCTGGGAGATGTCACGGACCTGGCTGGTCAGGTTGCCCGCCATCGCGTTCACCGAGTCGGTCAGGTCCTTCCAGGTGCCGGCGACGCCTGGCACCTCGGCCTGGCCGCCGAGGCGGCCCTCGGTGCCGACCTCGCGGGAGACCCGGGTCACCTCGGACGTGAACAGCGACAGCTGATCCACCATCTGGTTGAAGACGGTGGCGATCTCGTCCACCAGGGGGTCGCCGACCTGATCGAGCCGGGTGCGGAAATCCCCGCCGCGCACCGCCCGCAGGCCCGCCAGCAATTGCTGCAGCCGGGGGTCAATGACCTGCCGCCCTGGCTGCTGGGCATTTGCCATGTACGCTCCTCCTGGCTGCGTCCGGCGCCAGGCAAGCGGCACCGGGCCGATGTCTGCGGCAAACTGATACTGCCACGAGCTACCCGGAAAGGGGACCCGGACAGGCCGTTCCCCGGGCGGGCCGGGACGCAATGCTCTCAGAAGGGTACGATACGTGACTGCTTCCAGCAGTTCTGACGTTTCGCGGCTTACCTCGCTGGTGGAGCGGCAGCGCCGGGAGCTGGACCGCTTGCGGACGCAGGCAGCGGCGCGCACGGTCATCGATACCGCCCAGGGCGTATTGATGGAGCGGCTGGGCTGCCCGCCCGGGGAGGCGGCCAGGCAGCTGGCCAGGCTGGCGGGCGAGTCCGGCACTTCGGTGGCGGAGCTGGCCGCTGACATCACCGGCGAGCTGCTGGCCCAGGTGACCGGCCAGGCGGCCGACGGTGATCAGAGCTGGGGTCGGCTGGGGCTGGCCGGTGCCGCAGTGACGACGGCCGTCAACGGGGACGAGCTAGCGGCCGCCACCCTCGGCCAGGCGCTGGCCCCGGCCGGGGCTGAGGTGCTGGCGCTGTGGCTGCTGGAACCGGACGGCAGCCTGGAGCTGGCGGGCCAGGCCGGGCTGGGGACGGGCGAGGCGGGACGCTGGCGGCACCTGCCGTTCCAGTTCGACTGCCTGCCGCAGCGGGTTGCCCGCACCGGCACCGAAGTGCTCTGGCCGTCCGGGCGCCCGGACGGCGACCCGGTGCCGGGACCGGGCCGATGGCCCGCCGGTGCCCAGGCCGCGCTGCCGCTGCCCGGCCACCCGGCGCTGGCCGGAGTGATGCTGGCGCTGTGGCCGCAGCCGGTGCCCGGATTCGGGCCGTCCCTGCGCCGTCAGCTGGCGGTCATCGCCGACCTGTGCGCGCAGGCGCTCGACACGCCCGCCCCCGGCGGCGCCAGCGCCGCCGACCACCGCACTTCCTGGCTGTACGGGCTGCTGGACGGCCTGATCGAGTCGGCCCTGGTCGTGGTCCCGGTGCGGGACCGGCAGGGGATGCTGACCGACTTCCGGATCGGGTACATGAGCAGCGGCTTCCGGGATCCGGCCGGCCGCCAGCGGGAAGAGGTGGCCGGGGGGTCGCTGCTGGAGGCCTACCCGCTCGCCGCGGTGCCGGGCGGGCTGCTCGACCGGGCAGCCGAGGTGCTGCGCACCGGCGAGCCCCAGCACGTGGCCGGGGGCATGCTCGGTGCCCTGGTGAGCGATGTCGGCCTGGCGCCCGCCATGGAGGTCCGGCTGTCGCGGCTGTTCGACGGTGTGGCCATCGCCTGGCGGCGGGTGGACGAGGCGGAGCGGCTGGCCTCGCTGCTGCAGCACGCCGAGCGGCTGGGCCGGATCGGCGGCTGGGAGGAGAACCTGCTCACCGGCGAGGTGCGGTGGACCGACCCGGCTTTCGCGTTGTTCGGCAAGGAGCCGGGTAAGGCCATCCCGCTGGCCGGCCTGGCCGCCGAGGTGATGCCCGACGACGCGTTCGCCGTCAAGCGCTTCCGGGACCGGCTGGTGCGGGAGAAGCGGTCCACCGCCGCCGCGTTCCGGATCGTCCGCGCCGACGACGAGAGCATGCGTCAGATGCGGGCGTTCGCCGAGCCGGTGGTCGACGCGGCGGGCGAGGTGGTCGCCGTGCGCGGCGCGTTCCAGGATGTGTCGACCACGTACCACACGCAGCTGGCACTGACGGCCACCCGCGACCAGCTGGCGGACACCGAGGAGCGGGCCGAGGAGGAGCACCGGCTCGCGCTCCGGCTCCAGCAGGCCATCACGCCCTGGTCGGCCGAGCGGATCGCCGCGGCCGGCCTCGACATCGCCGCCAGGTACCGGCCGGCGGGTGGCCGGTACCTGGTGAGCGGCGACTGGTACGACACCGTGCTGCTCCCGGACGGCCAGATGCTGCTGGTGGTCGGCGACATCGCGGGTCACGGCATCGACGCGGTCACCGGCATGGTCGCGATGCGCAACTGCCTGCGCGGGCTTGCCATCACCGGCGCCGGGCCGGCCCGCCTGCTCAGCTGGCTGAACCAGGTGGCCTGCCAGCTCACGGACGGGATCATCGGGACCGCGGTGTGCGGGCTGTATCAGCCGGAGACCCGCACGCTGCGCTGGGCCAGAGCCGGTCATCTGCCGCCGGTGGTGGTCAGGGACGCGGCGGCGAGCGAGTTCGAGACGTCCGAGGGCCTGCTGCTCGGCGCCAACCCGGACGCCAGCTATCAGGAGGTCAGCACGTCCCTGCGGCGGGGAGACGCGCTGCTGCTGTTCACCGACGGGCTGATCGAGCGCCGCGACAAGTCGATCGACGACGCCGTGGCCGACCTGCTGGCCGCCGCCAGCCGGCCGGTGGGCGGGATCAGCGACTACGCCGACCATCTGCTCGGCCAGGCGGACTCCGACACCGGTGACGACACGTGCCTGGTCGCGGTGCTGGTGCGGTAGGGGCTGGGCGCGGCGGCGGGCTCGCTATCTGGCTAGCCGGCTTCCCCGGTGCCCGGTCCGGCGGCGGTCACGGCCTTGACCGCCTCGCCGGCCGTCTCGAACATGGGGATACGGTGCGCCAGCCCGGTGATCCACAGGCTCCGGGCCGACTGGTAGCTGGCGCCTGCCAGCGCCAGCGTGCCGCCGTCGGCGGTCAGCTCCTTCCAGTGGCCGACGATCACCGCCAGCGCGCTGGTGTCCATGAACTCGACCCCGGCCAGGTCGAGGACGATGTGCCGCTGGTCTTCCCGCCGGGCCTGCCGGAGGCACTCGTCGAGGCTGTGGCTGGTCACGATGTCCACGTCGCCGTCGACGGAGACGACCAGGGCCGGGCCGCGTTGGTCCGGTCGCAGGCGAAGGGCATCCACGAGCACTCCCAGGGGCTGGCCGGCCAGGCGGGAAGCCCCGCCGGGCCAGTGGAATCCATGCTACGTCCGGCCCCCAGGCATGACCCGCCCGGGCCCGGGAAGTACTGATAGGCGTGGGTCACTGGGGACACCGAGCCCATCCCTGCCACGCCGCGTACATCTACCGGGGCGACCCTGAGTACCTGGCGGGGGTGGGAGGCTTCGTCCGGGCCGCGCTCAGCAGGGATGAGGCGGTCCTGGTTGCCGTGCCCGGCAGGCGGATCGGCCTGCTCAGGGATTACCTGGACGGCGCGGCCAGGCGGGTCATGTTCACCGACATGGCACGGCTGGGGCGCAACCCGGCCCGGATCATGTCGGCGGTGCAGAACCTGCTCGGCCGCCATCCCGGGCAACGGGTCAGCTACGTGGGCGAGCCCATCTGGCCGGGCCGCGGGCAGCCCGAACTGCAGGAGGCGATCAGGCACGAGGCCATGATCAACCTGGCATGCGCGAACCTGCCAGCTGACATCCTGTGCCCGTACGACGAGACCGGGCTGCCCGCGGACGTGATGGCCGGGGCGGCGCGTACCCATCCGGTGCTTGCCAGGCCGGACGGCAGCCGCGCCAGCGGCGGCTACCTGGGCGCGGGCCAGATCCCGGCGGACTGCCAGCGGCCGCTGCCGGCCCCGCCGCCATCCGCGGTGCGGCTGGACTACGCCTGTGATCTGCGCCCGGTACGCGCGCTGGTGGCCAGCCGGGCGGCGGCGGCCGGGCTCGCCGAGCGCCGGCGCCCCGACCTGGTGCTGGCGGTGAGCGAGGTCGCTGCCAACACCCTGGCGCATGCGGGTGGGCACGGCACGCTGCACGTGTGGCAGGAAGCGGGGGAGATCGTCTGCCAGCTGGACGACGGAGGCTGGATCAGCGACCCGCTGGCCGGCCGCTTGCGCCCGGGGCCGGGCGAGACCGGCGGCCAGGGCCTGTGGGTGGTCAACCAGGTATGCGACCTGGTTGAGGTGCGGACCGGCCGGTCAGGTACCACCATCCGGCTCCGCATGAGCCTGACGTGCTAGAGCCAGCCCCGGCGCGGGCCCCTGATTCGCGCCGGCGCGGGCTGGGTATACTGGCCGCAGTGTCTACGACGCAGGCACGCCCTTCACGCTAATGCAGCGTGATCGTTTGAGGCGTGTTTGCGCATGCCGTTAATCGGCTCCCGGCCCGTCTCAGTCGTGGTCACGCTGCCTCCCCGGAATTCCCGGAGGGAGGCCCCCCATGAGGATCGCACTCGTCGCCCCGCATGCAACGGCGATCAGCCCTCAGTCCCCGGCCGAGGAAGGTACCGGCGTGGTGACGCTCGCCCGGACGCTCGGCAGGCTCGGGCACAAGGTCACCGTCTACGCCCGCAAGGACGCCCCCGCGCAGCCACGCAAGCAGACGCTGGACCCGGGCGTCATCGTCGAGCACGTGCCGGCCGGACCGCCCGCCCCGGTCCCCGCCGACCAGCTCAAGCCGCATATCCGCGAGTTCAGCGACTACCTGGCGGCTCGCTGGCGCCGGAACCCGCCCGACCTCGCCCATGCCCACTTCTGGCTGAGCGGCCTCGCCGCCCTGGCCGGCGCCCGCGGCCGTGATGTCCCGGTCGTGCAGACCTTCGGCGCGGCGGCGCCGGACGGCCAGAGCGAGCGGCTGCGGCCCGGGCAGAAGGTCCGGCTGGGCGAGACGCTGCCAGGGGTCAGGCTCAAGGCCAGCCTGGCCCGCAACGTCCTCGGCGTGCTCGCCCGGACCTCGCAGGAGATGCAGGAGGTGGCCGCCTGGGGCGTGCCGCGGACCGCGATCAGCGTGGTGCCGTGGGGCGTCGACACCGAGCAGTTCGTTCCCGAGGGCCCGGCGGCCAGGCGGAACGGGCGGCCCCGGCTGCTGACCGTCAGCCACCTCGGCACGCCTGCCGAGGCGGACCCGGTGGTCAGGGCACTGGTCGAGGTACCGGATGCCGAACTCGTCATCGCGGGCGGGCCGCGCCACGCCGAGCTCGACGACAACCGGGCTCACCGGATCCTGGCCAAGCTGGCAGCGGAGCTGGGCGTGGCTGACCGGGTCAGTTTCACCGGCGCCGTCCGCATGCGGGACCTGCCCGCCCTGCTCCGGTCCGCGGACCTGCTGGTCAGCCAGGCCTGGGAGGAGCCGCACGGCACCATAGCGCTGCAGGCGATGGCGTGCGGGACACCCGTGATCGGCCCGCCGGGCGGCAGTTACCAGGACGCGGTGATCGACGGCACCACCGGCCTGCTGGTGCCGCCCGGCCAGCCAGCCTTGCTGGCCAGGCGGATCCGCGCGCTGCTGGCCAGCCCGGCGCAGCTACAGGCGTTCGGGGTCGCCGCCGCCGACCGGGCGCGGGCCCGTTATTCCTGGGACCGCGTCGGCGAGGAGACCGTGCGCGCCTACGAGCGCTGCCTGTCCGCCCACGTCCCTGGCCACGCCGCCTGAGAGCACACCGGGGGGAAGGTGAGGACCCGCAGCAGCAGGGCGCAGGATCAGCGGTTCGTGGTGCAGGAGCACCAGGCCACCGGCGGGCAGCCGGACTGGCTGGATCCGCAGCTTGCCACGCTGACCAAAGACCGGTTCTCCGGCCCGGGGTGGCTGTTCGAGCGCAAGCTCGACGGCGAGCGGTGCCTCACCTTCCGCGCGGACGGCCAGCTCCGGCTCGAGACCCGCAACCGCCACCCGATCACCGGGACGTTCCCGGAACTGGCGGCCGCGCTGGCGAAGCGGCTCCCGGCCGATTGCATCCTGGACGGGGAGATCGTGGCCTTCGACCACGGCCAGACCAGCTTCGCCCGGCTGCAGGGCCGGCTCGGGGTGGCCCATCCAGGGCAGGCCCTGCGGCGTGAGATCCCGGTCCGGTATTACCTGTTCGATGTGCTCTACCTGGATGGCCAGGACCTGCGGCCGCGGCCGCTGCGGGAGCGCAAGCGGATCCTGCGCTGGCTGCTGTCCTACCGCGACCCGCTGCGCTTCACCGGGCACCGGCTGCACGACGGCGAGGCGTACTGGCAGTACGCCTGCCGCCACGGCTGGGAGGGCGTCATCGCCAAGCGCGCCGGCGCCCCGTACCGGAGCGGCCGGAGCCGGGACTGGCTCAAGTTCAAGTGCGAGAACGCGCAGGAGTTCGTCATCGGTGGCTACACGGATCCGCAGGGATCCCGCTCCGGGCTTGGCGCGCTGCTGCTTGGCTATTACGACCCCGGCGGCGTGCTCGCCTATGCGGGCAAGGTGGGGACCGGCTTCGACCAGCGCACGCTGCGCGCGCTTCACTCGGCGCTGGCGCCGCTGGAGCGGGACCGGCCCCCGTTCGGCCGTGGCGAGCTGCCCCGGCCCCGCGGCGTGCACTGGGTGGAGCCGCGGCTGGTCGGCCAGGTCGGGTTCACCGAGTGGACCAGGGACGGCCAGCTGCGCCACCCCAGGTTCCAGGGCCTGCGTGACGACAAGGAACCGGACGAGGTGGTACGCGAGATCCCGGCGGCGGCTAGCGGCAGGGACCGCGGGTAGCGGCCCCGCCATGGCTCCCGCCCGCGCCAGGCCGCCCGCACGTGACAAGCGACCCGCACCTGACAAGCGACCCGCACCTGACAAGTCGGCCGCACGTGACAGGCCGGCCGCACGTGACAAGCGACCCGCACCTGACAAGTCGGCCGCACGTGACAGGCCGGCCGCACGGAGC
>JAIRTY010000785.1 GCA_031254715.1 Nocardiopsaceae bacterium
CAGGTAGGCGCGGGCGGCGCTGAGCCGGCGGCCCCGGTGGACGTTGCGGTCGAAGGCGGCGAACCCCTCCTGCCGGTAGCCGTTGACGTCACTGGTCAGCGGGTAGCCGGCCTGCTGCACCGCCGCGAAGAAGGCGCGGAACAGCGGGCTGGCGGCCGGGCCCCGTTCCAGCACCAGCGGGCCCTCCCCGCCGCGGTAGGCGTCCGCCCCGGCCAGGCAGGTCTCCATCCGCTTGAAGTAGGGCAGGCAGTGCGCGTAGTCCCAGTCGGCGAGCCCGGGCCTGGCCGCCCAGCGCTGGTAGTCCAGCGGGTTGCCGCGCTGGAAGATCATGCCGTTGATGCTGCTCGACCCGCCCAGCACCTTGCCCCGGGCGTGGCGGATGCGGCGGCCGTTCAGGTGCGGCTCCGGCTCGGACTCATACCGCCAGTCGTAGCGCGGGTTCCCGGACGGGAACGTGAGCGCGGCCGGCATGTGGATGTACACGTCCCACCGGTAGTCGGGACGGCCGGCCTCGAGCACGAGCACCCGCGCGGACGGGTCCGCCGACAGCCGGCTGGCGAGCGCGCAGCCCGCGGACCCGCCGCCGATGATGATGAAGTCGTACTGGCTCGCCGCCATGGCCGGTCCCCTCCCGCACCGATCGTGCCGCCGCCGCGCCCGGCAGGGAAGCGTTTCGCTGCTGCTTCGCACATTGTGGGACAAGCCCCCCGCTGACCCCCTCCCACCCGGGGGAAGGTTCAGTTTCAATCTGTTACGAGTCGGGTACAGATCGTCGCGGCGGCGCAAATCCGGTGCCCTCGGCATGGACCGTCTCATCCAGACTCGCGCCCGCCGCGGGGGGACCGGCGAGATGCAGAGAGCCACGCCGTCGTGGTGCCCGTTTCCCGGGCTGGCCCTGCTCTCTGCGGCAGTGAGGTGTGTGGTTCCGACAGTGCCTGTCTGCTAGTCAGCCGACTCTGGATCACCGCGCTATGGCGCAGCCTGCGCTGCTGCCAGCGCCCGACAAGGAGCCTATCCATGCCCAGGTCATACGCGATGCTCAGCACCTACCCCCCAACCCAGTGCGGGCTGGCGACGTTCAGCGCGTCGCTGCTCGCCCACCTGCCAGCCCCGGGTGACCGCGTGGGGGTCGTACGCGTGCTGGACGGGCAGGCCCGCAGCCGGCCGCCCGAGGTCGCCGGTGACCTCGTGGCCGGCTCGCCCGCCAGCGCGGTGGCCGCGGCGACCCTGCTCAACAGCTACGACGTGGCGATCGTCCAGCACGAGTACGGCATCTACGGCGGCCCCGACGGCCGGGACCTGATCCCGCTGCTGAGCTCGCTGACCGTGCCCAGCATCGTGGTGCTGCACACCGTGCTCGGGCGGCCGTCGCCCAGCCAGCGGATGGTGCTGGACGAGGTCACCAGCGCGGCAGGCGGGGTGGTCACGATGACCGAGACCGCCCGGCTGCGGCTGCTGAACATCTACGGCACCGACGCGGCGAAGGTGTCGGTGATCCCGCACGGCGCCGCCGACAACCGGGTCACCGGGCCGCGCCGCCGGGCCGAGCGGCCGCGGATCGTGACCTGGGGCCTGCTCGGGCCCGGCAAGGGCATCGAGCACGCGATCGACGCCGTGGCGCTGCTGCGGGTGAGCGGGATCGAGACCGACTACGTGGTGGCCGGCCAGACCCACCCGCGGGTGCGCGAGGCCGACGGCGAGTCCTACCGGTGCTCGCTGGAGGAGCGCGCCCGCGCCCGCCACGTGGGCGACCTGGTGCACTTCGACCCGCGGTACCTGCCAGCGGGCTCGCTCGGGGACCTGATCAGCAGCGCCGACGTGGTGGTGCTGCCGTACCAGTCGCTGGAGCAGGTCACCTCCGGCGTGCTGATCGAGGCCGTGGCCGCTGGCAAGCCGGTGGTCGCCACCTGCTTCCCGCACTCGGTGGAGCTGCTCGCCAGCGGGGCCGGGCTGCTGGTGGTGCCCGGCGACCCGGGCGGGCTGGCGAAGGCGCTGCGCCGGGTGATCACCGAGCCGGGCCTGTCGGCGCGGATGAGCCGCCACGCTGGCGACCTCGCGCCGCAGTTCCTGTGGCCGGCGGTGGCGGCGGGCTACCGGGACCTCGCCGCCTCGCTCATCAAGAACGCGTCGATCAGCAGGGCGGCGTCGCTCGCCACGCCGGTGCCGGTCGCCCCGGCAGCCGCCGGCGCCCCGGCAGCCGCCGCGGCCAGGGCGGCGGCGCTATGAACAGCACCCTGACCGGCGTGCCCGCGCCCCCGTTCGGGCATCTGCTGCGGATGACCGACGACACCGGGCTGTTCGAGCACGCCAGCGGCTGCCAGCCCGCGCTCGAGCACGGCTACTGCGTGGACGACGTCGCGCGCGGGCTGGCGATCATCTCCCGGGAGCCGGACCCGGCCCCGGAACTGACCCGCGCGGCCCGGGTCTACCTGCGGTTCCTTGCGCAGGCGCAGGCCCAGGACGGCAGGTTCACCAACCGGCTCGGCCACGACGGCCGCTGGCGCGGCGACCCGACCACCGAGGACCACTGGGGCCGCGCGCTGTGGGGTCTTGGGACCGCCGCCGCCCGCGGACCCGGCGGCGCGCTGCGCGAGGAAGCGCGGGAACGTTTCGAACGGGGGGCGCGGCTGCCGACGCCGTTCCCGCACGCGATCACGTTCGCCGCGCTGGGCGCCGCGGAGGTGCTGGCCGGCTGGCCGGGCCACCCCGGCGCGCTCACCGTGCTCGGCCGGGTCCGGGAGGTCATCGGCGAGCCGCCGGACGACCCTGGCTGGCCGTGGCCCGGCCAGCGGCTCACCTACGCCAGCGCGGCGATCGCGGAAGCGGTCATCGCGGCCGGCGCCGGGCTCGGCGATGACCGGCTGCTGGACGGCGGGCTGCGGATGCTGGACTGGCTGCTGTCGCTGTGCACCCGCGGCGGGCACCTGTCGGTGGTGCCGGTCGGCGGCTGGGACGCCATCGACATCAGTCCCGGGTTCGACCAGCAGCCGATCGAGGTCGCCGCGCTCGCCGACGCCTGCGCCCGCGCCGCCGCCGTCACCGGGGACCAGCGCTGGCTGGCAGGCACCGGCAGCTGCGTGGCCTGGTACCTCGGCGCCAACGACGCGGGCACGGTCATGCTCAACGAGCAGACCGGCGGCGGCTACGACGGGCTCAAGCCGGACCGGCCCAACCCCAACCAGGGCGCCGAGTCCACGCTGGCCATGATCTGCGTGCTGCAACACGCCCGGAGCCTGGCCCGGCTGGCCCCCGAGCACCTGCCCGCCCGATAGTGGAGTGCGTGACTGCTCCCGCGCCGGATCGGCTGCTGACCCGGACCGGGCACTGGCTCCAGCCGGACTCCTCCCGCGTCCTCGGCCGCCTGTTCGTGCCCGGGCAGGAGACCCTGATCCGGGGCGAGTCGCGGGCCAGGAGCGTCATCGACCGCATCCTCAAGCTGACCGAGGAGGAGGTCGGCGACGCGCTCGCCCGCACCGTCGCCCGCTACTCGTACCGGTACCGGGACCTGGATGACACGCTGGAGCTGCACTTCCGGCTGATCTCGCACCGGGTGGGCAGCGAGATGGCGGTCAGCCCGGCGCGGCAGCGGCTGATCGGCGCGTACTTCAGCCAGGAGATGGCGATCGAGGCGGCCGCGCTGGCGAACCCGTCCATGGTGCCGCACCCCGACCAGTCCGGCTGCGGCCCCGGCGAGCTGCGGTTCGTGATGAGCCTGCGGGCGGTCGGGGAAGGGCACCTGTCCTGCATCGAGTTCCGCACCGGAGTGGTCGCCGAGGGCGGCCGGGTGCGGCTGGACGAGCCCGGCCGTTTCCTCGACGCGGGGCAGCCCCGGCCGGTCGTCTACGACCGGGAGCTGTTCGCCAGCAGGCTCACCGAGCTGGCCGGCTCCGACGACGAGAACGCCCGGTTCCTGTGGAGCCTGCTGCCGCGGCACTTCGCTCCCGCCGAGCTGGACGCCGCGCTGGGCGAGCTGGCCCGGCAGCGGCTCACCCCGGACGGCTCCGGCACCCTGGCCGAGAACGTCCGCTGGATCGCCGCCTGCACCTACGCGGTCGAGTTCAGCGAGCGGACCGACCTGTCGGAGCGGGTGCTCGCCCCGAGCAGCCCGGTCGAGAGCCACGGCATGGAGGACGCCAGGTTCGTCCGGTTCGAAGGTGACGACGGCCCGGTCTACTACGCCACCTACACCGCGTTCGACGGCGCCCAGGTGTCGCCGCAGCTGCTGACGACCACGGACTTCCTCAGCTTCTCGATCTCCCAGCTGTCCGGCCCGTCGGCCAGGAACAAGGGCATGGCGCTGTTCCCCCGGCGGGTCGGCGGCCGGTTCGTGGCGCTGTCGCGGTGGGACAGGGAGACCAACGCGATCGCCTACTCCGACGACGGGCACCGCTGGGAGCCGGCGGTGAACGTGCAGGCCCCCGCCCGGGCCTGGGAGCTGACGCAGCTCGGCAACTGCGGCTCGCCGATCGAGACCCCGATGGGGTGGCTGGTGTTCACCCACGGGGTGGGGCCGATGCGGGAGTACGCCATCGGCGCGCTGCTGCTCGACCTCGACCAGCCGGCCCGGGTCAGGTACGCGCTGCCGGAGCCGCTGCTGGTCCCCGACGACGCCGAGCGCAACGGGTACGTGCCGAACGTGGTGTACTCGTGCGGCGCGATGCTGCACTGCGACACGATCGTGCTGCCCTACGGCTGCAGCGACTCCTCGGTGCGGATCGCGACCGTGGACCTGCCCGGCCTG
>JAIRTY010000788.1 GCA_031254715.1 Nocardiopsaceae bacterium
CGGTGAGCACGATCCACAGCGGCCAATGCTGCTTGGCCTTATTCAGTGTGATCCTCATACGATTTCCTCGCGATCAGTGTTGTTTCGGGGCTGGCCCGATGTACGCAGTGATCTGGCCAGGAATAGACACTTTGTGCCACTTGGCCGCATAGGGCCACGGCCGAGCCGCGCCGTTGGTCAGGACAACGAGGGTCCCGTGCAGATTTCTGAGCTTTCGCACCCCCCAGCGGTACGAACAGTTCAGGTAGTAGGCCGCTGGCTCCGACTTCTGGACGAAGCCAGGCCTGGGCACGCTTGTGATCACGCAGGGCGGCTTTACTCCAGCACTCTGCAGGTGGCGGACGACCGCGCTCTGGGCCGACAAACCAGGCCCGGTACTCGCGAATCTGGCCTTGATAAGCGGGGCCTGGCTGGCAAACTCTGCCAGCACCAGAATGGCGACGGCGCCCATCGCCGCATAGCCGTACCGCTGGCCTGTCCACCTTCGGATAAGGAAGCCAGCTCCCTCTGCCGCCGGGATCATGAGCAACACGAGGACCGGCTGCAGGTAGCGGCCATTATCACGGACAGGTATCGAGTACAGCAGGTAGATGCTGAGGGCGCAGATGACGGGCAGTCGCGCCAGTAGCCGACCATCCCGGGAATACGCTGCCCTCACGCCGAGTACCACCAGGGCCACGAAAAAGGCCCACCATATCAGCAGGTAGGGATAGTGCCATGCGCCCGACGAGCCTGCGTACCCATGCAACGAAGTGATCCGGCCGCCGTCCAGGACGTGCAGGTTGTTGAGCAGGTTCAGGTGAGTGCCACCGCTCGCACCGGATGCGCGCGACAGCCGCTTGACGGGTCCCCCGAAGTACAGATTGGCTTCCACCAGCCATTCCCCGAGGCTGATGACCAGCCCGCCGCCGATCGCCACCAGTATCGGCCGTACCCGCTGCTTGAGCACGACGGCCATGACGATAGCGATCGGCACGGTCAGGAAGATCACGTCAGTAGGGCGCATCAGCCCGGTGAAAGCGACCGCGATGAGAAGCAGCCAAGCGTCGCGCGTTGACGGGAACCGCGCCATCCGCAGGCTGAGGCCGACGACGGCAAGTGCCCCGACCGCTGACCAGTAGTGGGGGAGGATGCTGGCGGCGCCGTTCTGGGTGAGGCTGAGCCCGGCGAACATCGCTGTCCCTAGCACGATCACCCAGGTCGGCCGGATCCTGCGCCAGGCCAGTGCCGCCAGGAACAGGCCAATTCCCGCCAGGATTGCCATGTACGCCCGCATAGCAGGAGCGGAGGACGTCAGGAGTGTCACCGGAGCCAGCAGCAGCGGCAAGCCCCTGGCCCGTTCCGGGCCCCACAGCATCGGCGCGTGCTGGCTGATCTGGCTGGCATAGACGGTCTCGTCCCAGTTCAGCGGCTGCTGCGCGCGCAAGCCCAGCACCTCGGCGATGACCACGATGGTGAACAGCAAGGGGATCACTGCCAGCTGCGCAATGTCTGTGCGCCACAGCGCAGGGCGCTGAAGCCTGATCGTGTCCGGTAGCCTGACCCGTTGGGTCGTCACGTGAGCGCCTCCTTCAGTTCTGTCTTCTGCATGACGAGTTCTGGCCCCTCCTGACGGGTGGTCCACCCCTGACGCAGGAAGGTGATCGTTCCCCAGAGCCGTACGGCACGGCTGAGGACGATCAGGCCCCAGGCAGAGGCAAGGGGCCTGATCGCGAGGAGCAGGATGCGGTCGGCGAGGGTTTCGTCGCTGCGGCGGAAGCACAGCGCCCGCAGAGCGTTGGGGACGGAAAGGATTTCCCCGACCAGGATCAGGCGGCCGATACTGGGTTCGGTGAGCGGCCACCATGCGATGAGGATCCCGAGCGCCAGCACTGGCTGGAGGAACGGGTAGAGGCCGGTAACGGTGAACCAGAAGCAGTAGGAGGACACGGGCCGGTAGCGGATACGCCAGAAATTGCGGATGGTCCGGCCCCTGGCCCAGCGCACCCGCTGCCGCAGGTGATGAGAGAGGTTCTCCGGCCACATGGTCAGCCCGAACGCAGTCAGTTGCTGCACGGACTTGCCGTAGTGACTCGCGCAGAGGGCGAGCAGGGAGTCGTCACCCAGGATGATCCGCCGGCCCAGGAAGAACTCGTCCCGGTACGCGGGCAGGATCTTGCGGATCATGTCCGCCCGGTACAGGGCGAATGGGCCCCGGTTGGTGTACATGTCCCCGGCGACCGACCAGGCCGCGCCGATGACCGCCTGCGCGGTGGCGGCCAGGGACCATTGCATCCGGGTGAGGAAGTTGGTGAAGGAGTTGAATCCCAGCTCGATCCCGGCGACCGACATGACCTTCCGGTCCTGGAACGGTTTGAGGCCTTCTTCCAGCGCGCGCAGGTCCAGGGTGGTGTCGGAGTCGACCGTGACGAAGATGTCGGTCTCAGGGACGCTGCCGAAGACGACTGCGTGGGCGCGGCGCTTGCCCTGATTGTGCTGACGGCTCCACCGGATCCGGGTGCCGCTCGGCCAGGGCCGCACCCAGTACTGCCGCAAGGCGGCGTAGTCCTCGGCTGAGCCGTCGTCCACCACCCAGATCAGCTGGGGCGGGCGGGTCTGGTTGACCAGGGCGTACAGGCACCGGTCCAGGAGTGCCGGGTCCTCGTTGTAAGCAGGCACGGCGACGGTCACGTGCAGCCCGCTGAGCAGGCGCTGGGCCTCGAGGTCAACCTGAGCGGGCTTGTCGAACCAGGCCAGTACCCAGTTGATGGCACGGAACACGAAGGCGGGCATGGTGCCACCGATGAGGATCACGCCGGGCCAGACACCAGCTGCGAAGATGCTGTGCCAGGCGCCGGCCGCGAACGGGTGCCACGAGGCGCGGCGACCGATGAGGACCAGCGCGAGGCACACCGAAAACGCGAGCCCTGGGTAGAAGTACTTCCGCGAAAAGGTGATGCCCGGGATCTCATAGCGGCCGGCCAGCGCACCGGCAATAACGGGTCCCCGATCGATTTGCCTCGCCGGAACCAGATCTTCACGGCGACGGTGAAGGTCACGGTGACGCCGACGGATGCCACGGACGCGACGATCAGGTCCCCCAGCAGACTGGTCAGGGACGGCATCCGGTGACCTCCATTTCACCCAGAACCGGCGGCGGTCAGCGTGCCTGCCCGCGGACCTG
>JAIRTY010000810.1 GCA_031254715.1 Nocardiopsaceae bacterium
GGCGGCCACCAGGACCCCCGCCGCGGATTTCGTCAGCCCGCTGGCCCGCACGTAGTGCGGCAGCAGCGGGGTCAGCGCGGTGAAGAAGATCGTGTCGACCAGCACCAGCGCGCACACGAAGACCAGCAGTGCCCGCACCGGGGCCGCCAGCCTCGCCTCACCCCGCGCCATCCCGTCCCTTCATGCTGCCCCGGACATCCTCTCCCGGGGCCGCACGAGCCCAGCGAGCGGGGGTATCCGGGCTGGCCGTAGCCGTGGCGAGCGAATCGTCAGCGCGGTCACCGGCGGTAGCGCCGACCGGCCGGCCCGGCCCTGCCGGGCCGCTGCGCCGGGCCTGGCGCTTGCCGGGCGCCCGAACGGCACGGGCGGTATGCCACTCCCGCGCCGACTGGGATACCGTTGCGTAACACCGCGCATCCACCCGTCCTGGCTCGCCGATAGCCGCCGGGTGGCCAGCCCCGGGCGCGAGCCCGCGCGGTGACGGTACGACGCGGTGGGACCCGAACCGGAAGTGGGTGACGCATGGTTCAGCCCGGGACTCTGCTCGATAGCCGGTACCGGCTGGACTCCCGGATCGCGGCCGGCGGCATGGGCGAGGTCTGGCAGGGAACCGACCAGGTGCTAGAGCGGCGCGTCGCGGTCAAGCTATTACGCTCTGAGTACGCGGTCGACGCCGAGGGCCCGGCCAGGTTCCGGAACGAGGCCAGGCACGCCGGGCTGCTGTCGCACCCGAACATCTGCCAGGTCTTCGACTACTCAGACGGCGGCACGGACGAGCAGCCATATCTGGTGATGGAGCTGGTGGACGGGCCTTCCCTGGCCCGGGTGCTGGCGGACGGCCCGCTCGGGCCCGGCCAGGCGATGGCCGTGACCGCGCAGGTGTGCGCGGGCCTGACGGCCGCGCACGCGGCCGGCCTCGTGCACCGGGATATCAAGCCAGCGAACCTGCTGATCACCAAGGACGGCCTGGTCAAGATCACCGACTTCGGGATCGCGCACGCGGTGGGGACGGCACCGGTGACCCGGACCGGCATGGTGATCGGGACCTGGGCCTACCTGGCGCCGGAACGGGCCGCCGGTAATCCGGCCGGCCCGGCTACCGATCTGTACTCGCTCGGCGTGGTGGCGTATGAGTGCCTGACCGGGAAGGCACCGTTCGAGGGCGAGCCGTTGGCGCTCGCGCTCGCACACCGGGAGCAGGCGCTGCCGCCGCTGCCGGACGGAGTTCCGGACGGCGTCGCCGCGCTCGTGGCGGACCTCACCGCGAAGGATCCCGCGGACCGTCCGGCCAGTGCCGGCGAGGTCGCCGCCCGGGCGGAACAACTGCGCGCCGATCTGGCTGGGACCGAACCCACCCGGCCCGACCTGCCAGTCCTTGCCGGGGCCATCGTCGGCACCGGTCCGCAGCCACAGGTGGGCATGGGCGCCATGGCGGGAGTCTCGCAGAGCGAGGCCACCCGGATGGTGGCGGATCTGGGCAGGTCCGCCACGATCGCCGGCGAGGCCGGTGGCGCCGGCGACGGCCCGCCGACCACGCCAGGAGCCCGGCGCGGGCGATTCGGGCCGCGCATGCGCATCGGCCTGGCAGTGGCGGTGGTCGTGCTCGCCGGCCTGGTGGCCTGGGCGCTGGTGCTACGGGGCCAGGCGCCTTCCCACGCCCGGCTGTCGGCACGGACTCCGTCGGCCCGGCCCAGCCACCACCACCATCATCACCACAAGCCGGCCACGCCCTCCTATGTCGCCACCGCACCCGCGGTGGTGCCGACGTCGCAGGCCCCCCCCACACCGTCGGCCTCCCCCACCCCGACCCACAGTCACACCCCGAGCCCCAGCCCGAGCCAGACGCCGTCGCAGTCGACGACGCCCAGCGGGACCCCGACGCCGAGTCAGACCCCGGCGCCGTCTACCACGGCGAGCACCAGTGGCAGCCCCGGGGCGTCGAGCTCTGCCTGAGCCGCGGGAGCCGCCCGGCCGGGATCAGTCCCGGTTCCAGGCGCCCAGGCTGGTGGTGCGGACGAGCTCGTCGATGTCCGGCAGCGCGGCTTTCAGCTGGGCCAGGTCCGGGCAGGAGGAGTCGAACCGCAGATCGGTTTCGTACTCCTCGGACCGGAACGCGTAGTTGGCGGCGGCGAACAACGAGCCGTCCGGCAGCCGCCCGTAGCGCAGCGTCTTCAGGCCGGTGCCGAGTTCGTCATTCCCGAATTCCTCCACCAGCGGCGGCTCGACGGCGTTCTGGTTGTCGGCGTTGGTCAGCAGCCGCAGCCTGGCCTCCCGTTCGCCGCTCAGCTGCCACACCCCGATGCCGACCGGCACCGGTTCCAGCACCCGGAGCGGCCGGAGCTGCGGGGGCGGCAGGTGGATCACGGCGAGGTGGCACTGCCCGGGGCGGTATACGAGCTCGCGCATCTCGATGAGGATCTTCGCCAGCCCGGCGACCTGGGAATCGCCATAGCCTGCTCCCGACTTCGACCACCACTCGGTGGCGTACCGCCGTGCCCACGAGTACCGGTCCCCGCCCTCGGGAAAGCCGGCCGGGCAGGGGATCCAGACCGCACGCTCGGTACCGAATTCGGGCCAGCTGCGCCTGCTCTGCTCGACTAGGCCTATGTCGCCGGCGTCAGCGGGGCCGGTCATCGCGCCCCCTAAGGCCTCGGTCGCCGCTGGTCACGCCTCGTCCACCGGAGGTGAACAAGGGTGATGGCGAGGACGACCCAGGAGACGCTGATGGCTCGGACCAGATCGTCGATGTCCCCGCCGACGGCTTGAGCCACCTCGCAGGCAGCTGGCCGGAGGTCTCGCAACGACGGCGGACCCGTGCTCTTCCCTTTGCCCCTTATGACCGTATAATTACAGATGTCTTATTTCTTGGCGAGCTGCTGTTGCATTCCCGTGTCATACTTGTCGGTCGCCGTGCGACACTCGTTCGCGTTCTTGGCCATCGCCTGCATCGAGGACACCAGCTTGGCACGGTGATCTTTCCAGTTGCCTGCGAAGTCGCCCATCGCCGAGCTGATGCGGGGATCTCCCCAGTCGGCTGCCTGCGACACCGCGTTGATATTGTCGAACTGGCCCTTGAGGCTGTTCAGCGTGTTCTCAATGCCCTCAAGCAAGGCGTAGTCGACGACGAGATCTGCCATGGGTCCCCAGCTCCTCCGGAAAATGGTGACAGTAATACGTCGTAACGGTCGTCCTTAACTGAACCGGTGTCACCGGTTCTTCGCTAATCCTGCCGCGGGCCAGGAGCTCAGGCAAGTCGATCTCGGCCGAGTGATCCTTGCCACAGGCGCACTTTCCCGCAATGGATTCCGCTATGACAGCGAGCGTGATCCGGGATACGCTACCTAATATCGTTGCCCGATGCCGTATTGTGCTGGGCGAGGTATTACGGGATAAGCCGGAAAAAATCGGACAACCCAGACCACGATCGCAGGCCGGAAGGGGACCAGACGTGCCAGACGTCAGTATGAGCTATGGCGAGATTCAGCAGGCGCAAGCCGCATTCCAGCAGAACGCCCAGCAGCTGGAGAGCGCGCTCAGCCACCTCCTGAAGCTGACGAACCAGCTAGTGGCCGGGCCGTTCAAGACGGACAAGGCCAGCCCCGCGTTCCAGCAGTCCTACCAGAACCTGCACAAGGGCGGGCAGCAGGTGATGCAGGGAATCGAAGGGCTCGGCAAGTTCCTGGGCGCGGCAGTGCAGGGCTCGCAGCAGCTTGACCAGTCGCTGGCGCAACAGCTCTCCAAGGGCTGAGCCAGCCCGCAGGACGAGTGAGGGTGCCGCCGGTCGGCGGCACCCCATTTGTCTGCGCACGGACATGATCATGAGCGGCACGCTTTCGGTGGGAGGATGCAGATGCGGCTCGCGCTCACGGTGGTCGCGCCGGCGCCGCGGGCAGGCGGCAAGCGGGCAGGCGCCAACGTAGTTCTCGACGCCGACCCTGATACCAGGGTCGGGGATGTCGGGACGGAGCTAGCCCGCCAGGCCGGGTACGCCCCAGCACCGGCGGCCAACGAGACCCGGGTGCTGCAGTCGGCGCGGGGAGAGGCCCGGGCCGCCGCGAGCCGGCAGCCGCCGGGCAGCGCCGTGCCCGGCGTGTTCGTCGATGGCCAGCAGGTCGATCCCAGGGAGTCCCTCGCCAAGTCGCCCATCAGGGACGGGTGCATCGTCAGTCTCGCTGACGCGTCCGGCTGCCCGGCGCCGGAGGAGCCGGGGCTCATCGAGATCCGGGTGGCGAGCGGGCCGGCCGCAGGCGCCGTGTACCGGCTGTCAATGGGCCAGTCCAGCATCGGCACCGGCGAGCTCGACCACATCAGGCTCGGCGACCAGGAACTGCCTGAGCACGCGGTCCGGGTGACCGTGGACCGCCGCGGGTCGGTGCAGGTATCGGCGCTGCCAGCGGCCCGGGCGATGCTCGACCGGGAGCCGCTGACCACCGCGGTGCCGTGGCGTCCTGGCATGCAGCTGGCCGTCGGGGCCAGCCTGCTTGACCTCGCGCCCTGGGAGCCGCCGGACGCTGCCCTGCAGCCGTCCGACGACGGGACCGGACTCGACTTCAACCGCCCGCCCCGGCTGCTGCCGCCCCAGCAGCAGACCCAGTTCCGGCTGCCGTCGCCGCCCGGCAAGCCGGACCGCCGCCCGCTGCCGTTCCTCATGGCCCTCATGCCCCTGGCGATCGGCGTCGGCGGGTACTTCATGTTCCACTCTGCGTACATGCTGCTGTTCACCGCCATGAGCCCGGTCATGATGGTGGGCCAGTACCTCCAGGAGCGGAAGCAGGGCCGGACGTCGAATGCGCGGCAGCAAGCCGAGTACCGGGAGCGCAAGGGCCGCATCGAGCAGGACGCGCGGGAGGCGCTGGAGTCGGAGCGGGTCCGTCGCCGCTCGGACTCCCCGGACCCCGCCACCGTGGCGGCCATAGCCAGCGGCCCCCGCCGCCGGCTATGGGAGCGCCGCCGCAGCGACCCCGACTACCTGCTGCTGCGATGCGGGACCGCGGACCTGCCGTCGGCCGTGGTGCTCGAAGACCCGACGCTCGACGAGCACCGGCGCCAGGTGACATGGCGGGTCCCCGACGCGCCGGTGACGGTGCCGCTGCCGGAGCGGGGCGTGCTCGGCGTGGCCGGGCCCGGAGACGCGCCCCGCGCGATCGGCCGCTGGCTGCTCGCCCAGGCCGCCGCCCTGCACAGCCCGAACGACCTCCAGGTGTGCGTGCTGACCGAGCCGTCCGGCGGGGCCAGCTGGGACTGGGTGCGGTGGCTGCCGCACGCCCGCCCGGACGAGAGTCACGACATCAACGTCCTCGTCGGCAACGACACCGAGACGGTGGCGGCGAGGATCGCCGAGCTCCAGGCGGTTGTCACCGCCCGGCAGGAGGTGCAGCGGGAGGCGGTCGGCCAGATCACGTTCAGCCAGCCGGACACGCTCGTGGTACTGGACGGCTCGCGGCGGCTGCGCTCGATGCCGGGGATCATCCCGCTGCTGCGCGACGGCCCGGCCGTCGGCGTCTACGCGATCTGCCTCGACGCCGATGAACGGCTGCTCCCCGCGGAGTGCCAGGCGGTCGCGGTCGCGGAGGGCCCCCGGCTGCGGGTCCAGCAGACGGGGGAACTGACCATCCGCGAGGTCCGGCCCGATTACGTCAGCACGGCATGGTGCGCCAGGGTCGCCCGCGGGCTCGCCCCGATCAGGGACGTCAGCCACGATGAGGAGGCCGCCGGGCTGCCGGATTCCAGCCGGCTGCTCGATCTGCTGCGGCTGGACCCCCCGAACCCGGAGACGCTCGCCGGCCGCTGGCGGTCGCGCGGGCGGACCACGCTCGCCCTGGTCGGCGAGTCCCTCGACGGCCCGTTCGGCATCGACCTGCGGCGGGACGGCCCGCACAGCCTGATCGCCGGAACCACCGGCGCCGGCAAATCCGAGCTGCTGCAGACGGTCGTGGCCTCGCTGGCTGTCGCCAACCGGCCGGACGCGATGACGTTCGTGCTGGTCGACTACAAGGGCGGGAGCGCGTTCAAGGACTGCGTGCACCTGCCGCACACGGTGGGCATGGTGACCGACCTGGACGCGCACCTGGTGGAGCGCGCGCTGGAGTCGCTGACGGCCGAGCTGACCAGGCGCGAGCACATCCTGGCCGCCGCGGGCGCCAAGGACATCGAGGACTACACGGACGCGCTGGACCGGGGCGCCCGCGTCCAGCCCATGCCGCGGCTCCTGATCGTCATCGACGAGTTCGCCTCGATGGCACGTGACCTGCCGGATTTCATCACCGGCCTGGTGAACATCGCGCAGCGGGGCCGCTCGCTCGGCATTCACCTGATCCTTGCCACCCAGCGTCCGGCCGGGGTCGTCACCGCGGACATCCGCGCCAACACCAACCTGCGGATCGCCCTGCGGGTCACCGACCCGACGGAGAGCAGCGACGTGATCGACGCCCCGGACGCCGCCCGGATCTCCAAGAGCACGCCTGGCCGGGCCTATGTCCGGCTCGGTCACTCGTCACTGGTGCCCTTCCAGACGGCGCGGGTCGGCGGGCGGCGGCCAGGAGCCAAGGGCCGGGTGCTGCCGCGCCCGTGGACCGCCAGGCTTGACTGGTCCCAGCTCGGCCGGGCGGCGCTGCGGCGCCCGCCAGCGCCCGCGGCTCAGGAAGAGGAGATCACCGACCTGGGGGTGCTGGTACAAGCGATCCGGGGAACCAGCGACGGGCTCCGGCTGCCCGCCCAGCACAGCCCGTGGCTCCCGCCGCTGCCGCTGTCGCTGCTGCTCGGCCGCCTGCGGGTGCCGCCACCCCGGGACGGTGGCCTGCCGCTGGTCCCCTACGGGGTGGATGACCTGCCATCACAGCAGCAGCAGCGGATCGCGGCGATCGACCTGCGGTCGTTCGGGCACCTGCTGGCAGCGGGCGCCCCGCGGACCGGGCGGTCCCAGCTGCTGCGCACCATCGCGGGCTCCATCGCCAGCCACGCCAGCTGCGCCGACGTTCACCTGTACGGGATCGACTGCGGTAACGGCGCGCTGCTCGGCCTCACCCGGCTGCCGCACTGCGGCGCGGTGGTCGGGCGTACCCAGACGGAACGGGCCATCAGGCTGATCAGCCGGCTAACCCAGGAAGTCGCGCGCCGCCAGGAGCTGCTCGCGGCCGGCGGCTTCGCCGACTGCACCGAGCAGCGGGCGGCCGTCGCTCCCCCGGACCGGCTGCCGCACATCATCGTGTTGCTCGACCGGTGGGAAGGCTTCCTGACCTCGCTCGGCGACATCGGCACCGGCGAGCTCACCGAGCAGATCTACAAGCTGCTCAGCGAGGGGGCCAGCGCGGGCGTCCATCTCATCATCACCGGTGACCAGCGGCTGGTCAGCGGCAAGATCGGCACGCTGACCGAGAACAAGATGGCTTTCCGGCTCTCGGACAAGACCGACTTCTCGGTGCTGGGCGTGTCGTCCCGCAAGGTCCCGGTGGACATGCCGCCCGGCCGGGCGTTGCGTAACGAGACCGCCATCGAGACCCAGGTCGCGCTGCTCACCGCCGATGCCTCGGGCCCCGGCCAGGCGGCGGCGCTCGACGCCCTCGCCGCCGAGGCGGCCCAGCGGGACGCCGGGGTCCCCAAGGCGCTGCGGCCGTTCCGGGTCGACATGCTGCCCAGCCGGATCACGTTCGAGCAGGCCTGGCAGCTGCGGCCGGCCGAGTCGCCGCTGTTCGGCCTGGTCGGGGTGGGCGGCGACGAGCTGGCTGGCTACGGCCCCGACCTGACACGGGGCATGGCGACGTTCGTGGTGGCAGGGCCGATGCGGTCCGGCCGCAGCAGCGTGCTGGTGTCGATGGCCCGCTCGTTCCTGCTGGGCGGCGCCCAGCTGGTGCTCATCACGCCCCGCCCGTCGCCGCTACGGGCGCTGGCCTCGGAGCCTGGCGTGGTCGCTGCCTTCGAGTCCAGCGACCTCCCCGCGGAGAACTTCGCCGCCGCCGTGGGGTCGTTCACCGGGCCAGGGGTGGTGCTGATGGATGACGCCGAGATGCTGAAGGACTGCTCGGCCGCCGATGAGCTGACCGAGCTGATGCACCTCGGCGCCGACCGGCGGCAGGCGCTGGTGCTGGCGGGAGACGCCAGCGAGGTCTGCGGCGGGTTCGGCACGTGGCAGACCGATGCCAAGAAGGCCAGGCGCGGCTCCCTGCTCGCCCCGCAGGACTTCACCGACGGCGACCTCATCGGCATCCGGATACCGCGCGACCTGATCGGCCAGCCCGTCCAGCCGGGCCGTGCCCTGCTTCACCTCGGCGATGGCCAGTTGCGCACGGTCCAGGTACCGTTCGACTGACCAGCGTCCCCGGATGTCCCCGCAGCCGGAACGGATCGTACCCATGGACCGCAGCGACAACTCTCAAGCGCTGACGGCAGCGCAGCGGATCAAGGACGAGATCGGGCTCGATGTCCTCGACGATGCCGCGGTCGGGCGAGTGCTCGAGGTGTGTAAGGCCCGCCGCGTCCGTGCCTGGCGGCTGGCGGTCATCTCCGGCGTGCTCGCGGCCGCGATCGTCATCGCCTGGATCGTCGTCGGCGTGATCGGCCAGGTGAACGGCTTCAAGCTGGTACTCCTCCCCGTGCTGCTGATCATCAACGGCTTGCGCATGGTCTCGGGGGTCAAGACCGCCCGCAAGATGGCCAGCCTCCCCCGCGACATCGAGGCAGCGCGGACGGAGGCGGCGGCCGGATCCCCGGCCCCGCAGGGCGCGGGCCGCCCGCCACCGGACGTCGCACGGTGGAACTAGTCGCACGGCGGAACTAAGCGTGCCCGGACGGCTGCTCAGCCGGGGCGGTATGGCTCGTAGCTGAGTCCCTGGCTGCCCACGAAGACCCGGGTCCCGTACCTGAGCCGGACCGGGACCTCCGGGTCGAGCGGCTGTTCCGACTTCGAGCCCGGCGGCTTGACGCGGGTACCATTGGCCGAGCCCAGGTCGGTCAGCAGCACCTGCCATCCGTCCAGGTGGACCCTGGCATGGACGCGGGAGATGGTCGACTGGGTGTCCACCACCCGCAGCGGCCGCGCCTCGCCGGACATCACTGAGGGCTCCGCCATGGGTTCCCGTCCGATCACGTAGTCCCCGTCCAGTTCGACGCTGGCCCCATCGTCCAGGATGAGCATGCCCAGCGGCGGCCTCGGCCCTGGCTGGGGAGTGACGGAACGCCGGCTGATCCCGGTGCCGCAGACGGCGCAGGACCGGGCCTCGGGGTCCCCGAAGTGCCCGTTCTTGCAGTACACGCCGAGCACGACCGGGGCGCTGCTGGTGACGGGCCCGGCCGCCGCCGCGTCCTCGGGAGCGGTCGGCTGCTCCAGTTCGGCCGGGGCGGCTGGCCCGAGCGAGGTCGCCATGGCGGGGGGCGGCGGTCCCGCGGACGGCTCCGGAATCCCCAGTTCCTCAATGCCCAGGGGATCATCAGCAGGTTCGGGAACCGCACCCGCGGGCCCGGCCGGGCCAGGGGCTGGCTCCCGGTAGCCCGCTCCGGGGGGCGGCGCCGGGCCCGCTGCGGACG
>JAIRTY010000816.1 GCA_031254715.1 Nocardiopsaceae bacterium
CTCTTCCGATCTATCGCGCGGCGGCCTGGCCGGTGCCGGGGCGGCCGGGTGGCCCACCCCGACAGCGCCCATCGGCTCCCAGCCGTCCGGCAGGCCCAGTGCCTTCGCCGCCACCGGGCGGCAGAACATCGTGCTCGACACCCAGCACGAGCCCAGGCCCTCCACGGCGAGCGCGACCAGCAGGTTCTCCACCGCCGCCCCCATCGCGACGACGAACATCTCCCGCTCCGCGGCGGCCCGGCGCTGGTCCGGGTAGGGGTGCGCGGCGGATGCTTCCAGGCACGGCACGATCAGCAGCGGTGCCCGGCGCAGCGGCTCGCCGCGGCGCACCCGGCGCGCGATCTGCTCGTCGGTGAACCCGTCGCCGCGCAGGTCGGACACCCAGGCGGCGAGCATGTCGGCAAGCAGCGCGGTCCTGGCCGGCTGCGACTGCGCGATCGCGAACCGCCACGGGGTCGAGTGATGCGGGGCGGGCGCGGTGATGGCGGCCGCGACCGCGCGCCGGACGGCGGCCGGGTCCACCGGTGCGTCGGTGAACTCCCTGACGGTCCGCCGCGCGGCCAGCACGTCCGCCGAGCCGAGCCGGAACATGTCCTCGGCTGGCGCCCGGATCAGCGCCCGTGCGCCCGGCCCGTCGGCGTCGGTCACCAGGTCAGGCAGTCCCCGCACGATCGCCGCCGGGACGCCCGCCGCCTTGCCCTTGACCAGCTCGGCGGCGGCCGCGAGCTCGTCGGCGACGGCGGTCATGGTGACCTCGAGCGGCCGTCCGAACGTGTCCGCCTGTCCCCGCAGGTCGAGCAGCGGCCGCAGGCCGGCCGCTCCGATCGCCGCGTCGGTCTGGCCGGACCGCCAGGGCCGGCCCATGGTGTCGGTGATGATGACCCCGATCCGCACCCCGAGCAGGTCACGCAGGGCCTTGCGGAGCCGCCGGGCGGAGCCGTCAGGGTCTTCGGGGAGCAGCGCGACCGTCCCCGGCGGGGTGTTGGAGTCGTCCACCCCGGCGGCCGCCAGCACCAGCCCGTGCCGGGTCGTCACGATCCGGGTGGCATCCCGCTGCGCCACCACCCGCACCGTCTCGGACTCGATGGCCGATTCCCGGCTGGCGCGGACGACCCGGCCCTCCGCCTTGCTGACGATCTTGGACGTGACGACCACGATGTCGCCGTCCGCCAGCCCGGCGGCCCCGCCCGGCCCGGCCCCGCCCGGCGCGCCGGAGGCGGCGGCCGCGATCAGGCCCGCCAGGTCGGCGCCGGCTTCCACCTCGCCGATCCCGCCGACCCCGGTGACGGTGACCCGCGGCGGCTGCGTCATCGGGCCAGCTCCGCGGCCAGGGCGAGCGCGGCCCGTGCGATCGCGGCGGTCGCCGGCACGCCGGTCATGTACAGCGGCAGCGCCCGGACCGCGATCCCGGCCAGCTCGGGCGCGTCAGCTGCCTGCTTGTCCTGGTCGTCCACCAGCCAGCCGGCCAGCAGTTCCGGGCCGTAGTGCGCGGCCACGCCGGCGGCGGTGGCCGGCACCCCGATGGCGGCCAGGCACGCGTCGGCCATGCCCCGCACCGGTGCCCCGCCGATGATCGGGGAGACCCCGACCACGGTCTTGGCCCGCACCGCGTCCGCGATGCCCGGTACGGCCAGCACCGGCCCGATGCTCACGACCGGGTTGGACGGGGGGAACAGCACCACGTCGGCGTTCTCGATGGCCTCGATCACCCCGGGCGCCGGCGTCGCCTCCGCCGCGCCCGCGAACACGAAGGCCGCCGCAGGCACCTGCGCGTGCATCCGTACCCACCACTCCTGGAAATGGACGGTGCGCTCGCCCTCGCCCTGGCCGGGCAGCACCACATGGGTCTCGACCCGGTCGTCTGACATCGGCAGCAGCTCCACCCCGGGCTGCCACCGCTGGCAGAGCACCCTGGTCACCGACGACAGCGGGAGCCCGGCCGCCAGCATGCTGGTCCGGTGGATGTGGGTGGCGATGTCCCGGTCGCCCAGGCTGAACCAGTCCGGCCCGGCCCCGTACGCCGCCAGCTCGGACAGGACGCTGTAGGTGTCGCCGTCCCGGCCCCAGCCCTGCTCCTCGCTGATGCCGCCGCCGAGCGTGTACATCACGGTGTCCAGGTCGGGGCACACGTGCAGGCCGAACAGGGTGATGTCGTCGGCGGTGTTGCCGATAACCGTGAGCTGGGCATCGGGGGCCTCGGCCATCAGCCCGCGCAGGAAGCGGGCGGCGCCGACCCCGCCCGCAAGCAGCGTGATCCGCATGCGGGCCAGTCTCGCAGGGTGGCCCGGCCGGCTGCCGCGCGAGTCCGCAGAACCAGGTCCCGGGCCTTGTGATCCCAGGATTCTCACCCGGACTTTCCAGCCATCCAGGGCTTTTGCGCGCTCACTATCACGCATCCCGCTTGACGCAGCGCAAGACACGCGGTTGTAATTTCATGTATGTAGTTCGAGCTCCGGGCGGTGACCGACGGGCTCGCGTTCGGGGGACACGAGGGTAGGAGGTGCGCCATGGCCGAGGTCATTGTCTCGCTAGCGCCCGGTGCTTTTGGAATCGGCGACGATGAAGCTGGGGAGCTGTCGTGGCAGGACCGCGCGCTGTGCGCGCAGACCGATCCGGAGGCGTTCTTTCCCGAGAAGGGCGGCAGCACCCGGGAGGCCAAGCGCGTCTGCCGTGGCTGCGAGGTGCGGCGCGAGTGCCTGGAGTACGCGCTCGCGCACGACGAGCGGTTCGGGATCTGGGGCGGACTGTCCGAGCGCGAGCGGCGGCGGCTGAAGCGCGAGGCCATCTAAGCCAGCGGTAGCGCGTCCCGGGGCTCTTCCCGGAGTGCCCGCCTGGCTGGCACCGATTCGCGTATTGTTCACCGCGTAACCAGGGCGTGCTCCGGGAACCCGGCCGCGGCGATGGGCGAGTACCGGCCGGATGTGCGCCCGCTTTGCCGGGGGCACCCGGGGCGAGCCGTCGACTCGTTCGCCCGGCAGGTCGCCCCCCCGACGAGTCAACGGATACGTGTCGCCTGATACCTCGCACGACCAGCATGTCGTTACCGCGGTCATCGTCGCGCACGACGGCGCGGCCTGGCTCCCGCGGCTGATCGACTCGTTGCAGAACCAGACGCGGCCGCTGCAGCGCGTGGTCGCCGTCGACACCGGCAGCCGGGACCGCAGCGGCGCCATGCTCGTCCAGGTGCTCGGGCGCGGGGCCGTGTTCGGGATGGACCGCGGGACCGGCTACGGCGCCGCGGTGGCCCAGGCGCTCCGGCACCGGGCCGCGGCTTCCCGCGTGCCCGGCGGGCATAACGAACGGGTGGAGTGGGTGTGGCTGCTCCACGATGATTGCGAGCCTGCTCCCGACGCGCTGGAAGAACTGCTGCGAGGTGCCGACGAGGTTCCCGCCGCGGCCGTGCTCGGGCCCAAGGTCATGGACTGGAATGACCAGCGGATGATCCTCGAGGCCGGCGTGACCATCGACCGGGTCGGGCGGCGCATCACCGGGCTCGAGCCGCGCGAGGTGGACCAGGGCCAGCACGACGGCGACCGGGACGTGGTCGCCGTCAGCACGGCCGGCATGCTCGTGCGCCGGGACGTCTGGGATTACCTGCGCGGCTTCGACCCGGGGTTCCGGCTGTTCCGGGAGGACGTCGACTTCTGCTGGCGGGTGCAGGCGACCGGGTTCCGGGTCCGGCTGGTCACCGACGCGGTCGTGTATCACCTGGAGGCCTCGGCCCGCAACCGCCGTGCCACCTCCGCGGCGCCCCGCCCGCGGCTGCAGGACCGCCGCGGCGCCCTGCTCGCGCTGCTGGCCAACCTGCCCGCAGGCCCCATGCTGACGGCCACGGTGGGCAACACCGTGCTGTCCCTGCTGCGGGCCATGTTCTACCTGCTGGCCAAGCGGGCCGGAGACGGCATGGATGAGCTGGCGGCGCTGACCTCCGTGGTCGGGCACCCGTTCCGGCTGCTCGGGGCGCGGAAGCTGCGAGCGCGCGGGCGGCGGAACGCCTACGGCCGGCTCCGCGCGGACCTGCCGCCCGGCCGGACCGTGCAGCGGCTGGCCGAGTTCTTCGCCAACGCGTTGTCGAGCGCCACGACCACCGACACCATCGGCAGTCACCACGCCACCGACGACCCCAGCGAGGACGACACGCTGCTGACCGATACCGGCTTCGCACAGCGGGTGCTGACGAACCCGGGGGTGCTGCTGGTCCTCGGGCTCACCGTCGTCGCGCTGGTGGCGGAGCGGTCGCTGCTCGGCGGCGGCCCGCTTGGCGGCGGCAACCTGACTCCCGCCTGGGGCGGGGCGTCGGCGCTGTGGCGGGAGTACCTGCAAGGCTTCCACCCGGCCGGGCTCGGGAGCGCGGCCTCGGCCCCGCCGTGGGTGGCGCTGATGGCGCTGCTGTCGACGCTGCTGGGCGGCAAGCCGTGGCTGGCCGTGGACGCGGCGTTGCTCGGCTGCGTCCCGCTGGCGGGGCTCACCGCGTTCCAGGCGGCCCGGCGGGTGACCGCCCTGATGCCGGTCCGGGTGTGGGTGGCGGCCGTTTACGCGCTGCTGCCAGTCGGCATGGGCGCGGTCGCCGCCGGCCGTCTCGGGACCGCCGTGATGTTCGTCCTGCTGCCGGTGATCGGCCTGCTGGTGGCACGGATTTTCACCGGGTCGCCGCGCCGCGCCAGGCGCGCTGCCTGGGCTGCCGCCCTCGTCACCGCGGTCGCGGCTGCCTTCGTGCCGTTGATCTGGGTCGCCGTGGCGGTGCTGACCGGGTCCGGGGCGCTGCTGGCGGCCCGGACCAGGAAACCCGCCGGGCTCAACCTGGCGATCGTGACGGTGGTACCGCCGCTGCTGCTGCTGCCGTGGTCGGCGCAGGTCGCGACGCAGCCGCTGTCGGTCTTCCTGGAAGCTGGGCTCAGCCAGCCAGGCCTGGCCCAGGCCGGCCTGGCGGGCAGGTTCCTGCTCCTGCTGTCGCCGGGCGGGCCGGGCCTGCCCCCGTACTGGGTGACCGGGGGGCTGCTGCTG
>JAIRTY010000228.1 GCA_031254715.1 Nocardiopsaceae bacterium
CTACAGCCCTCCGCGCGAGATCATGGACCAGGTGCCCGGGGTGCGGCCGGCTGAGATGCACCGGTGCAAGGAACGCGGGTTCTGCTGCGGCGCCGGCGGTGCCCGGATGTGGATGGAAGAACGCACGGGCAAGCGCATCAACGCCGAGCGGATCGACGAGGCGCTCGGCACCAGCCCCGACACCGTGTCCACCGCCTGTCCCTACTGCCTGGTCATGCTCGGTGACGCGGTGAGCGAGAAAAAGGCCTCCGGCCAGGCACCGGACTCGCTCGAGGTGGTGGACGTCGCCACGCTGCTCGCCCGTTCGATAACCGCCGCCCCGGCCGGCAACGGCGCAGCACCGGCGGGCGGCGGCCCGCCCGCGCCGGACAGCGCCGTGCCCCCGGCGGAAGGCCGTCCCCCGGCGGGCGACTGACCGGCCGGCGTGGACAGCAGGCGCGCCGAGGCGTTCAGCGATGGCGTCTTCGCCATCGCCATCACGCTGCTCGTGCTCAACCTGCGGCTGCCCGCGCCCACCCGCGGCTGCTCGACCGTGGGGTGCGAGCTACTGGCGGCGTGGCCGAGCTACTTCGCGTACGTGGTCAGCTTCCTGACGATCGGGATCATGTGGATGAACCACCACACGATCCTCGGCCACGTGACCCGGGTGGACCGGCCGCTGCTGGTGCTGAACCTGCTGCTGCTCATGGGCGTGGTGGCGATCCCGTTCCCGACCGAGGTGGTCGCCGCCCATCTGGTGCGCGACGGCGGCGGGACGGCGGCGTTCGCCTACGGCCTGGTCATGATCGTGATCTCGGCCGGGTTCGGCGGGATCTGGGTGTACGTGGTGACCCACGGCGACCGGCTGGGGGCGCCGCTGCCGCCGGATGCGCTGCGGCGGTCGATCCCGGGGTTCACCCTGGGCGGGGTGGTCTACGCGGCCGGGGCGGTGATCGCGGTGGTCGGATTCCCGGTGATAGCACTGGTCATCTACGGGCTGCTCGCGGTCTACTACCTGTTCGAGCACCTGCCGAACCCGGAGCCGCGGCCGGGCGCCGGTCCGGGCTGAGGCGCCCGGCCGGCTGGAGGAGCCTGCGGCTCAGATGTGCTCCATGATGATGACGCCGGTGGTGTCCGGCTCCAGCGCCTCGAACACATGCGGGGCGTCACCCGGGTAGGTGGCGTAGTCGCCGGCGCGGAGCTCTACCGGCTCGGTGGCCGGGCCGACCCTGGCCCGGCCGGTGCTGAGCACGACATGCTCGCTGGTGCCGGGGTTGTGTGGCTCTGACACCCGGGCCTCACCGGGCTGCACCAGCAGCCGGAAGATGTCCCGGCGGGCGCCGGGCGGGCACGAGGCGAGCAGCGTAGCCGCGTAACTGGCCCGTTCCGACTGCAGGACCAGCCCGTCACCGGCCCGGATCACCTGCACGTTCGGGCGCGGTGGCTCGATCAGGCGGCTGATCGGCACCTCGAGCGCCACCGCGAGCGCCCACAGTGTCTCCACGCTGGGATTGCCCGTCCCCGATTCCAGCTGGGAGAGGGTTGATTTGGCGATCCCCGCCCGCCGGGCAAGCTCGGTCAGTGAGATGCCGGACCGGTCGCGTTCGCGGCGGAGGGACGCGGCGATCCTCGGGACCACCCCGGGCGCGGCTGGCGTTTGCAGGGCTCCCAGCTGCTGATCCGGCGGACCGGCTGGGGGCGGCCCGGCTGTGGGTGATCCGGCTGGGGGTGGCCCGGCTGGGGGTGGTCCGGTGGCCATGTGTTCGCTCCATTGGCTTATCGTTCGATTTGACGAACGAGGCTCCTGTTGTTCATTATAGTGAACATGCGTGCGATTGCACGAACGCTGGCTCGCGGGACGATCCGTGACATCGGGCTCGTCTGCCTGGCCGATGGCGTCGTCGGCGCCTCGTTCGGAGCGATCAGCGTGTCCGGCGGGCTGCCGGGATGGGTGCCGGTCGTCATGTCGGTGCTGGTCTTCGCGGGAGGTGCCCAGTTCGCCGCGGTCGGGGTGGTACTCGCGGGCGGCAGCGCGGCCGCCGGGGTGGCCGCCGGGCTGGTGCTCAACGCCCGCTTCCTGCCGTACGGGCTCGCCGTCGCCGACGTGCTCGGCGACCGGTGGCGGACCCGGGTGCCCGGCGCGCACCTGATCGTGGACGAGTCGGTGGCGTTCGCGTTGCGGCACCGCGACCCCGAGCGGAGCCGGGCCGCGTTCTGGGCCTGCGGCCTCGCGCTGCTCGGGTGCTGGGTGCTGGCGGTGGTGCTGGGCACCCTGGCCGGGCACGCCATCAGCGATCCAGACAGGTTCGGGCTGGACGCGGTCTTCCCGGCCGTGATGCTGGCCCTGGTGCTGCCGTCCCTGTCGGATCGCGGCACCCGCCGGGCGGCGCTGCTCGGCGCGGCCGGGGCGGTGGCGGTCACCCCGTTCCTGCCCCCCGGCGTGCCGGTACTGCTGGCCCTGGCCGGCCTGGTGGTGGCGGGCCGCCCGGCCCGCGACACGGGCCAGGCGGGGCCAGCGGCGGGCCAAGCTGACCCGGGCCCAGCGGCGGCCCCACCGGAGCCCGGCGCAGGCCAGCAGGGGCGGTCCGGGCGGAAGCCCGGCGCAGGTCAGCAGG
>JAIRTY010000841.1 GCA_031254715.1 Nocardiopsaceae bacterium
TCGGGTCCAGCTCGTGGGTCCGCTTGTAGTCGAGCCAGGTCTCGATCAGGTCGGGGGTGAACACCCCGCCGTCGAGCAGGTACTCGTGGTCGGCTTCCAGCGTGTCCAGCACCTGGTCCAGCGACCCTGGCACCTTCGGGATGGCCAGCGCCTCGTCCGGCGGCAGCTCGTACAGGTCCTTGTCCACCGGCTCCGGCGGCTCGATCTTGTTCCTGATGCCGTCGATCCCCGCCATCATCATGGCCGCGAACGCCAGGTACGGGTTGCAGGACGGGTCCGGCACCCGGAACTCCACCCGCTTGGCCTTGGGGCTGGCGCCGGTGATCGGGATCCGGGCGCAGGCGGACCGGTTGCGCTGCGAGTACACCAGGTTGACCGGTGCCTCGAAGCCGGGCACCAGCCGGTGGTAGGAGTTCACCGTCGGGTTGGTGAAGGCCAGCAGCGACGGCGCGTGCCTGAGCAGGCCGCCGATGTAGTGCCGCCCGGTGTCAGAAAGACCGGCGTACCCGACCTCGTCGTAGAAGAGCGGGTCGCCGTCCTTCCACAGGCTCTGGTGGCAGTGCATGCCGGAGCCGTTGTCCCCGAAGATCGGCTTGGGCATGAAGGTCACGGTCTTGCCAGCGGCCCTGGCCACGTTCTTGACGATGTACTTGTAGCTCATCAGGTTGTCGGCCTGCTGCAGCAGCGGCGCGAACCTGATGTTGATCTCCGACTGGCCCGGGCTGCCGACCTCGTGGTGCTGCATCTCGACCAGGATGCCGCAGTCGATGAGCGTCCTGACCATGTCCGACCGCAGGTCGGCGAAGTGGTCCATGGGCGGGATCGGGAAGTACCCGCCCTTGTACCGGGGCTTGTAGGCGAGGTTGCCGCCCTCCTCCTCCCGGCCGGTGTTCCAGGCGCCCTCGATGGAGTCGAGGTAGTAGTAGCCGGCGTTCGGCGAGGTCTCGAACCGGGCGGAGTCGAAGATGTAGAACTCGGCCTCCGGGCCGAAGAAGGCCGTGTCCGCGATGCCGGTGCCGCGCAGGAAGTCCTGTGCCTTGCGGGCGATGTTGCGCGGGTCCCGGGTGTACGGCTCGCCGGTCAGCGGGTCATGCACGAAGAACGAGATGTTCAGGGTGGGACGCTTGCGGAACGGGTCGACGTAGGCGGTCGTGGGGTCCGGCAGCAGCAGCATGTCCGACTCGTGGATCTCCTGGAAGCCGCGGATCGAGGAGCCGTCGAACATGAGCCCTTCGGTGAAGACCTTCTCATCGAAGGACTCCACCGGAACGGTGAAGTGCTGCACAGTGCCCGGCAGGTCGCAGAACCTGACATCGACGAACTGCACCTTGTTGTCGCCGATGAACCGCAGGACCTCGTCGGCGCTCGTGAACATCAACCCTCCCTCGACTGGGCGCTCCCTGACCTGCCCGCACCCAGGTGTGCCTGGCAGCAGGACCGCACGTCATGGACGCTAGGCGCCCGCGATTTCCGAGCCGTGTCCCGAGTGTTTCACACGTGTTACGCCTGGCTTCCGGCTGCCGTCGCTGGTAGGCGGGCTGCTGCCGGGGCGGGCCCGGTTCGCGGCGGCCGGCGGCAGGGATTACCGTTATGACGTGTCACAGCGGCGGTGGACCGGGACCTGGCTGTCCGGAGTGCTGATGCCCGGCCAGGGGGCAGGCGGCTACCCGGGCGAGCGGCTCGGCCGGCCCGAGCACGGCCCGGGATCGGTGGCGGCGATGGGCAGGCGGATGCTGGCCCTGCTGATCGACTGGCTGGTGTGCCTGGTGATCGCCGCGGGCCTTTTCCACGACGCGCAGCGCTGGACGATCGTGATCTTCGCGGTCGAGGTGTACCTGCTGACCGCGCTGACCGGCCTGACCGTCGGCAAGCGGGTACTGGGGATCCGGGTGATGCGTCTCGACGGCAGGCCGGTCGGGTTCTGGTGGGCGCTGGTGCGGACGGTGCTGCTGCTGACCGTGATCCCGGCCCTGATGACCGACCGTGACCTGCGCGGCCTGCACGACCGCGCCGCCAACACGGTGGTGATCCGCACCTAGGGCCTAGACCAGGGTGCTTTCCAGGGTTTCCGGGGCGAACAGGTCGGCGGGGGAGAGCTCCCTGGTGGCGAGCTGCTGCTCGCGGGCGTAGCGCAGGAAGGCCGCCAGCGTGACCTCGTTCGGGCCCAGTCCGTACGGCCAGAAGTCGCTGCCCAGCAGTTCCGTGGTGCGCTCGGCCTCGGCGTACAGCCACGGCAGCATCGACGCGCTGGCGGCGGTCTCGGCCTGCCGCGCCGCGGCGGCGGCCCGGGCCGCCTCGAACGCGTCCTGCAGTGACCGGGCCAGCCACGGGTGGCGCTGGTACAGGTCCCGCCGTAGCACCACCACGTGCATGATCGGGAAGATCCGGGTCGCCGCGTAGTACCGTTCCTCCTCCGCGCGCGGATCCGGGAACAGCCTTCGGATCCGCGGGTCTCCCGCCGCGAACAGCCGCGGCGTGCGCGGGCTGTACAGGGCGTCGATCTCGCCCCGCGCCAGCATGCCCGTCAGCGTGGCGCCTGCCGGGACCGGCTGGATGTCCACTCCCGGCGGCGGCTCGAAGACGAGCTTCTCGGTGCGGCCAGGCTGATGCAGGCCGCCGGTCCGGTACCGGACCGAGGCCACCGGCAGGCCGTAATGCTCGGCCAGGATGCCCCTGATCCACACCGCCGCGGTGAGCTGGTACTCGGGGACCCCGACGAGCCGGCCCGCCAGGTCGGCTGGCCGGCTGATACCGCTGCCCGCGTGCACGTAGATACCGTTATGGCGGAACGAACGGGAGGGGAACACCGGGATGCCGATGAACGGGCTGTCCCGGCACAGGCTGATCACATAGGAGGACAGCGACAGCTCGGCCGCGTCGAACTCCCGGAACCGGCTCATCCGGAAGAACGTCTCTTCCACCGGCAGGTTCAGGTAGGTGAGGTCCACCCCGGCCGGCCGGATCTCGCCGGTGCGCAGCGGCACCGTCCGGTCATAGTCCCAGCAGGCAAGGGTCACCGGCACGGTCATGAGCGGCGCCCGCCTGGCTAGCGAAACCGGGGCCGGGGCGCCTTGGGCATCCGGCCGGGCCGGGGCATCGGCCCCTTGGGCATCTGCATCTGCTGCGGCAGCGCCTTCAGCCGGTGGTTGAGGTCGGATATCTGCCCGGCGCGCAGGTTCCTCGGCAGGCGCATGATCTTGCGCTGGATCCGCCGGATCGGGATCTGGCCGTCCTCGTTCCCGACCTGGAAGTCATAGATGGGCACGTCGTAGGCGACCCGGGAGACCCGCTTCTTCTCTGCCGCCAGCAGGTTCGGCAGCCGGGTCGGCGACCCCTCGCCCACCAGGACCACGCCCGGCCTGCCCACCGCGCGGTGCACGACGTCCATGTTCCGGTTGCCAGCGATCGCGGGGGTGACGGTCCAGTTACCGCGCAGGCTCTGCAGGATGGCAGCGGCCGCGCCGGGCTTGCCCTCCACCGCGGAGTACTGCGCCGACTGCGCGAACCGCCCGAACAGCAGCATCGCGGCCATCAGGCCGGTGAGCACGCCCAGCGGGATCAGCAGCGGCAGTGCCCCGGCCACCAGCCCGGCGATCACGAACGCGGCCAGCACGCCCACGCCCGCCAGCGCCACCAGTGGCAGTGCCTTCGGGTTCTGCTCCCTGACCAGCCGCGCCACCATGCGCATCTGCTTGATACGGCCCATCGACGCCGGGTCTGTGCTGGCAGGGTCGCCTGTCGCTGCTGCGGGCTTTTTCGCCATGACCGAAAGGATACGAGCAGAAGGCCCGCGGGCGGAAACCGTTCCCGGCCGGCCGCTGCCGCTAGCTGGCCGGAGCCGCCCGCCCGGCGAGGGCCTCCCGGTAGAGCCGGCCGGCCCGGTAGGACGAGCGCACCAGCGGGCCCGACATCACGCCGGCGAAGCCGAGCGCCAGGGCCTCGTCGCGCAGCCCGGTGAACTCCTCCGGCGTGACCCACCGCTCGACCGGATGGTGCCGGGGCGAGGGGCGCAGGTACTGGGTGATCGTGAGCAGCTCGCAGCCGGCCGCCCGCAGGTCCGCCATGGCCCCGCTGATCTCGGCCGCCTCCTCGCCCAGGCCGAGGATCAGGTTGGACTTGGTCACCAGGCCGGCCTCCCGCGCCCGGGCCAGCACCTCCAGCGACCGCTGGTAGCGGAAGCCGGGCCGGATCCGCCGGAAGATCCTCGGCACGGTCTCGATGTTGTGCGCCAGCACTTCCGGACCGGCACCGAACACCTCGGACAGCCGCTGCGGAAGAGCGTTGAAATCGGGAATGAGAAGCTCCACGCCGCACCCGGGGACGGCAGCGTGGATCTCGCGGCACGTCTGCGCGTACAGCCAGGCGCCGCCGTCCGGGAGGTCGTCCCTGGCCACCCCGGTCACGGTCGCGTAGCGCAGGCCCATGGCCGCCACCGATTCTGCGACCCGGCGCGGCTCGTCCCGGTCCAGCGGCTCGGGCCGGCCGGTGGCGATCTGGCAGAAGTCGCAGCGCCGGGTGCACTGGTCGCCGCCGATCAGGAAGGTCGCCTCGCGGTCCTCCCAGCACTCGAAGATGTTGGGGCAGCCGGCTTCCTGGCAGACCGTATGCAGGCCCTCCCGCCGCACCAGGTTCTTCAACTCCGTGTACGCGGGGCCGGTGCGGACCCTGGTCCTGATCCACGGGGGCTTGCGCTCGATCGGTACCTGGCTGTTGCGTTCTTCCAGGCGCAGCATCCTGCGCCCCTCGGGTGCGAGTACCACGCCTTCAGGGTACGTGGCGGCGGACGGCACAATGCCACCAGGACGGGACGGCAGCGGGCCGGCCCGCGCGTGCCCAGGGAAGGCGCACGATGATTCTCTCCACGATGAATGACATTCCGGGCTATGAGGTCACCGAGGTCCTCGGCGAGGTGTTCGGCATCACGGTGCGGTCGCGGAACATCGGCTCGCAGCTCGGCGCCGGGTTCAAGTCGCTGGTGGGCGGCGAGCTGAGGGGCATGACCAAGATGCTGTCTGACAGCCGGCTCCACGCCCAGGAACGGCTGGTCGAGGCGGCCGAGGCCAAGGGCGGGAACGCCGTCCTCGCGATGCGGTTCGACGCCAGCGAATTCCAGGTCGGGCAGGAGATCTGCGCCTACGGCACGGCGGTCAAGATCGCCCAGCGCCCCGGCTAACCGCCGCCGGAGGCCGGGGCGGGCAATCGATGTGACGAGCACGGCCGGCGTCGGGGACCATGGACCCATGCCAACCCAGTTCGACCCGCCGTCCGGTACCCGCGACTTCCTCGCCCGCGAATACGAGGCCCGCGAGCAGGCGTTCGGCGTCATGCGGTCGGTGTTCGCCGGATACGGCTTCGAGCCGCTGGCTACGCCCGCGTTCGAGCGCCTGGACGTGCTGCTGGGCAAGTACGGCGACGAGGGCGACAAGCTGATCTTCAAGATCCTGCGGCGCGGCGAGCACGAGGGGACCGGTGAGGCCGACCTGGCGCTGCGGTACGACCTGACCGTGCCGCTGGCCCGGGTCGCCGCCGCCTACGGCAGCCAGCTGCCCACGCCCTACAAGCGGTACGCGCTCGGGCCGGTGTGGCGGGCCGACCGGCCCGGCCGCGGCCGCTTCCGCGAGTTCACCCAGTGCGACCTGGACACGCTCGGGACCGGCTCCCTGCTTGCCGACGCCGAGG
>JAIRTY010000043.1 GCA_031254715.1 Nocardiopsaceae bacterium
GAGCGCGGACGGCGCGGCGGCGGGTGCTGCGGGTACGGGCCGACGGTGACGGGTCCGGCTCCGGGGAGGCCCGCGCCGACCTGCTCGCGGTGGAGGAGCCGCTGGAGATCCGGGTGCACGGCGAGCCGCTGACGGTGACCATGCGCACCCCCGGAGACGACATCGACCTCGCGGCCGGCTTCCTGGCCGGGGAGGGGGTCCTCGCCAGCGCCGATGACCTGACCGAGATCAGGTTGTGCGACGAGAACACGGCCGATGTCACGCTGGCCGGCCCGGCGAAGGACGCCGCGGCAGGGCTCCGCCGCAACTTCCTGACCACCAGCGCCTGCGGCGTGTGCGGCAAGGACACCATTGACGCGATCCGGGTCGCCTCCCGCTACGACGTCGCCGCCGACCCGGTCCGGCTGGACCCGGCCCTGCTGGCGGCCCTGCCGGGACGGCTGCGCGAGGCCCAGCGGGTGTTCGCCAGCACCGGCGGGCTGCACGCGGCGGGCCTGTTCCGGGCGGACGGGACGCTGCTGGCGCTGCGCGAGGACGTCGGCCGGCACAACGCGGTGGACAAGGTCATCGGGTGGGCGCTGCGCGAGCGACTGCTGCCGCTGGCCGGATGCGTGCTGCTGGTGAGCGGCCGGGCCTCGTTCGAGCTGACCCAGAAGGCGTTCGTGGCCGGGGTGCCGGTGCTCGCGGCCGTGTCGGCGCCCTCGTCGCTCGCCGCCGAGCTGGCCACCGACACCGGCATGACCCTGGTCGGATTCCTGCGCGGCCCCGGCATGAACGTATACGCGGGCGCTCACCGGATCGCGGGAGCCGGCCTCGCCGGGACCGAGCTGAACGGGGCCGAGCGCAACGCGGCCGAGCGCAACGCGGCCGAGCGCAACGGGGCGGGGCTGACCGGCGCCGGGCTCACGGGGTCGCCCGCAGGGTCGGAGCCGCGACCGGATGGCCGCGGAACAGCATCGCGGCGATCTGCGTGACCGTGTCGGTGCCGTCCCGGTAGTTGCCCTGGCCGCGGAGGCTGTTCATCATCACCAGCGTGTACCTGGCGCCGGGCCCGGCGAAACCGGCCGAGTTGATGATCCACCCCGGCTTCTCCACCGACCAGCCGTCCTTGTTGCCAGGGCGGCTGGCGGGCCCCGCCCCCCACACCCCGTAGTGCTGGTCGGTCGCGACGTGGCGCAGCTCTCCCACCAGGTACCCGCGCAGCGTCGCTGGCAGGTCGTCCAGCGCGTAGTTGACAACCCGGCTCAGCTCGTCGGCCGGGCACGCCATCTCGCCCCAGTACGGCCCGCTCACCCCGGGCTGGTGGAGGTACAGCGGCGAGGTGAGCCCGATCCGGCCGAAGAAGCCGGTGTAGAACGACGCGCCGAACTTGAACCACAGGTCGTCCGCGGCGGTGTCGGAGCTGACGTGCAGCATCTGGTGCATTGTCGCCATGTCGTCGCTGGTCAGGTGGATGACCCCGGCCCGGTTCTGGAGCAGCAGGGTTATCGCCATGGCCAGCTTGCTGGTGGATGCCATGTACACGGGCGTAGCGGCGTACCGGTTGCGCCACACCGCGCCGGTGGCCCGGTCGGTCAGCACCACCCCGGTGATCCCCGGCCGGGTCCGCAGGAAGCGCTTGACCCGGGCAATCCGGGCCCGCATCGGGCAGCTGAACCGGCGCGGGACCGCCGGGCACGCTGATGCCGGGCTGGCCGGCGAGGCCGGGGCCGCCCGCGGGCTCGGCGTCCCGGACGCCGACCGGCTCGCCGCCGTCCCGCGGGGCCGCGTCCCTGCCTGGGAGGCATGCGATGACGACAGCAGCCCGCACCCGGCCGCCAGCAGCGCCGCCGCCAGCAGGCCCGCCGTCAGCCCGGCAGCCCGCACCCGCGCACTGGGACGCCGGGCCGGGGGGTGCATCACGGACCAGAGCATAGGGACGACCATGCCGTTCCGCCGTGAAATGCCGCAGGGCGGCCGGCGGCCTGGGCCCGGCCGGGCAGGGCAGCCGGGCCCGCGGAGGTGCTGGCGTCCGCCCTAATCGTTCGGGGAGGAAAACTCGATTCCCGCCACCGACCGGAACCTGGACACGCATTGCTGCAGCCGCGCGAGCTGGGCGTCGCTGGCCCCGCCGACCTGGAACCGGACGTTGTTGAGGCGGTCGGAGGCAACCGCGTCGGTGGGCAGCGGCTCGACCTTGGCGCCGGGGATATGCGAGCAGGCGGCCCGCACCGCCAGCCGGGTGTGGTCGGGCGTGCCCGGCTTGAACTGGATCACGGCTTCCTGCTGCCCGAGCGAGGCATTGAACGTCGAGCAGCCGGCGGTGAGCGCGAGCAGGGCGGCAGCAGCCGCCCAGGACGACCGCCGGAGGAGCGGGAAGACACGCCGTGACACGGCGTCAGCTTAGGGCGTGGCTGGCAGGGGCCTGACCGGCGGGTGCGGGCGGCCGGTGACGGGCTCGGCCAGCGACGGGCGGCCGAGCCAGGTAGCGTTGGGCGGCAGGATGGATGACTGGAGCGTACGGGGAATCTTGCCGCCGGGCCCCGACGTCGGCTTTGACCTGGAGGCGCCGTGGCGGGATTGATCGAGGACTACGCGATCATCGGCGATATGCAGTCGGCGGCGCTCATCAGCAAAGACGGGTCCGCCGACTGGCTGTGCCTGCCCCGCTTCGACTCCCCCGCCTGCTTCGCCGGCCTGCTCGGCAGCGAGCAGAACGGGTTCTGGCGGATCGCCCCGGCGGGGACTGGCCCGCGGGAGGTCACCCGCCGGTACCAGGGCGAGACGCTGGTGCTCGAGACCGACTGGCACACCGCTGACGGCGCCGCCCGGGTGACCGACTTCATGCTGCCGCGCAACGGCCAGCCGCCGGTCATGGTGCGGATCATCGAGGGCCTGGCCGGTGCCATCGAGATGTCCTGCGAGCTGCGGTTCCGGTTCGGGTACGGCCAGATCGTGCCCTGGGTCCGCCGCATCGACGGCAGAGTGGTGGCGATCGCGGGCCCCGACTCGCTGTGGCTGGACACCCCGGTCCAGCTCAGCGGCCAGAAGCTGGCCCACCGCGCCACCTTCACGGTCACCGCGGGCGAGCGGGTGCCGTTCGTCCTGACCTGGATGCCTTCGCACGAGAGCGCGCCTGACGCGGTGGACGCCCACCGGGCGCTGACCGTCACCGCCCGGTTCTGGGAGGACTGGGTCTCCCGCTGTACCTATCACGGCCCGTACCGGGACGCGGTGATCCGCTCCCTCATCACGCTGAAGGCGCTCACGTACAAGCCGACGGGCGGCATCGTGGCGGCCGCCACCACGTCGCTGCCGGAGGACCTCGGCGGCGAGCGGAACTGGGACTACCGGTACTGCTGGCTGCGGGACGCCACCATCACGCTGGAGGCCCTGCTGCGGACCGGCTACACCGAGGAGGCACTCGCCTGGCGGGCGTGGCTGGCCCGGGCCGTGGCCGGCGACCCGAACGACGTCCAGATCATGTACGGGGTGGCGGGCGAGCGGCGGCTCGCCGAGTGGGAGGCCGACTGGCTGCCCGGGTACGAGACCTCCGCCCCGGTGCGGATCGGCAACGCCGCCGTGAACCAGCGCCAGCTGGACGTGTACGGGGAGGTCATCGACGCGCTCACGCTCGGGCGGCTGTCCGGGGTCGCGTTCGACTCCCACTCCTGGTCGCTGCAGCGCACCTTGCTCGGGTTCCTCGAGGACCACTGGGACGAGCCGGACGAGGGGATCTGGGAGGTCCGCGGCCCGCGGCGGCACTTCGTGCATTCCAAGGTCATGGCGTGGGTGGCGTTCGACCGGGCGGTGCACGCCACCGACACCGCCGGCCTGGCCAGCCGCGGCCGCGCCGAGCGCTGGCGGGAACTGCGCGACCAGATCCACCAGCAGGTGTGCGAGAAGGGCTTCGACCCGGCGCGCGGCGCGTTCACCCAGTACTACGGCTCCAGCCAGCTCGACGCCGCGGTGCTGCTGATGATCGAGGTCGGGTTCCTGCCAGCGACCGACCCGCGGGTGGTCGGCACCGTGGAGGCGATCCAGCGGGAGCTGTCCTCCGACGGCCTGGTCCGCCGGTACGAGCAGGCCGAGAAGCAGTCTGAGGTCGACGGCCTGTCCGGGAGCGAGGGAGCGTTCCTGGCCTGCAGCTTCTGGCTGGTCAACGCGCTGACCATGATCGGCCGAGACGACGAGGCGAGAGCCCTGTTCGAGCGCCTGCTCAGCCTCCGCAATGACGTGGGGCTGCTGAGCGAGGAGTATGACCCGCGCTACCGGCGGCTGGTCGGCAACATGCCGCAGGCGTTCAGTCACGTGCCGCTGATCCAGGCCGCGCTCAACCTGGATGCGCACGGGACCGAGCACTGCCGCCGCCCGGCCGGGCGTAAGCAGCAGGCCGCCAGAGAGCCGGCCACGAGGGAGCCGGCCGCCGGGGACGGGCAGACATGACCGCCGTGGGCCGACAGGAAGCCGGGGCCAGCCAGCCCGATCCGCAGGCAGTCAGCCTGG
>JAIRTY010000126.1 GCA_031254715.1 Nocardiopsaceae bacterium
GGGGTGGCTGAGCCGGTGGCCAGGGAGGCGCTGCAGGCGGCGATGCGCTCGGGCCAGCGCCGCGACCGTGACCGCCCGTCCCGGCCGCGCCGCCGCCCGTCCGACGGCGGCGGCCAGCCCGGCGGCGGGCAGCCCGGTGGCGGCCCGTCCGACGGCGGTGGCCAGCCCGGCGGCGGGCAGCCCGGCGGCGGGCAGCCCGGCGGCGGGCAGGACGAGGCCGGCCGCGCCGCCGCGAGCGGCGAGCCTGCCGCGAGCGGCGAGCCTGCCGCGACCGCAGCGGCGGAGGAGGCCTGAGTCATGCTCATCCCGCGCAAGACCGCGCACCGCAAGCAGCACCGGCCGGACCGGCACGGCACCGCCTCCGGCGGCACCCGGGTGGCGTTCGGCGAGTACGGCATTCAGGCCGTCGAGCACGCGTACGTGACCAACCGGCAGATCGAGGCCGCCCGGATCGCCATGACCCGGCACATCCGCCGCGGCGGGAAGGTCTGGATCAACGTCTTCCCTGACCGCCCGCTGACCAAGAAGCCGGCCGAGACCCGGATGGGCTCCGGCAAAGGCTCGCCGGAGTGGTGGGTCGCCAACGTCAAGCCCGGACGGGTGATGTTCGAGCTCTCCGGGGTGGCTGAGCCGGTGGCCAGGGAGGCGCTGCGCCGGGCCATGCACAAGCTCCCCATGAAGTGCAAGTTCGTCCGGCGTGAGGCGGGTGAGGGCTGATGGCGCAGGGCTTGACCGCCAGTGACCTGCGGACTTCGACCGAGGAAGAGCTGGAAGGGAAGCTCGCGGAGGCGAAGACGGAGTTGTTCAACCTCCGCTTCCAGGCCGCGACCGGGCAGCTCGAAAGCCACGGGCGGCTGCGCGCCGTCCGCAAGGAGATCGCCCGCATCTACACCGTGAAGCGGGAGCGCGAGCTCGGCATCGTGGCCTTCGCCGAGGATGAGCCCGTGACCGAGGAGCCCGTGGCCGAGGATGCAGGGGCCGAGAATGCCGCGGCCGAGCAGGAGCCCGCGGCCGTTGCGGACGAGCAGGAGGCGGAAGCCAGTGAGTGAGCAGCAGGGTGGCCAGGCCCGCGGCTACCGCAAGGTCCGCGAGGGGCTGGTCGTCAGCGACACGATGGACAAGACCGTGGTGGTGGAGGTGGAGGACCGGGTCAAGCACCCGAAGTACGGCAAGGTCATCCGCCGCACCAAGAAGTACAAGGCGCACGACGGCGAGAACGCCTGCGGGGTTGGCGACCGCGTCCGGCTCATGGAGACCCGGCCGATGTCAGCCACCAAGCGCTGGCGGGTCGCCGAGATCCTGGAGAAGGCCAAGTAACAGACGCGCGGGTCACCGGCCCAGTTCCGCGTGAGCACCGCCCCCGCCCGGCCGAACCGCCGGCCGGCGTCGCAGAAGCAGGAGTTGACGTGATTCAGCAGGAGTCGCGGCTCAAGGTCGCCGACAACACCGGAGCCAAGGAGATCTTGTGCATCCGTGTGCTCGGCGGCTCCAGCCGACGGTACGCGGGCATCGGTGATGTCATCGTGGCCACGGTCAAAGATGCCTTGCCGGGGGCCGGGGTGAAGAAGGGCGACGTGGTCAAGGCGGTCGTGGTGCGGACCCGCAAGGAGCGGCGCCGGGGAGACGGCTCTTACATCCGCTTCGACGAGAACGCGGCCGTGCTGATCCGCGACGGCGGGGACCCGCGCGGGACGCGCATCTTCGGGCCGGTCGGCCGGGAGCTGCGGGAGAAGCGGTTCATGAGGATCATCTCGCTCGCGCCGGAGGTGCTGTGATGGCAGGGAAGCCGCAGGCGGCGGGCAGGACGCCGGGCTTGAAGATCAAGAAGGGCGACACCGTGCTGGTGACCGCCGGCCGCGACCGCGGCCGGGAGGGCAAGGTGCTGGCCACCTACCCGGAGCGGCAGCGGGTCCTGGTGCAGGGCGTGAACATCGTCCGGAAGAACACCAAGGTCAACTACCAGGGCCGGCGCGGGGCCAAGGAAGGCGGGATCGTCACCCAGGAGGCGCCGATCCACGTGAGCAACGTGCAGCTGATCGACCCGGACAGCAAGAAGCCGGCCCGGGCCGGTTACCGGTTCGAGGACGGCAGGAAGATCCGGGTCTCCCGGCCGGGCGGTAAGGACATCTGATGACAGCGACGACGACAGAGCAGCAGGCTCCCGAGCGGGTTCCGCCCCGGCTGCGGCAGCGGTACCGGGACGAGATCGCGCCCGCGCTCCGGGAGGAGTTCGGCTACGCCAACGTGATGCAGGTGCCCGGAGTCACCAAGATCGTGGTGAACATGGGCGTCGGCGAGGCGGCGCGGGACGCCAAGCTCATCGAGGGTGCGGTCAAGGACCTGACCATCATCACCGGGCAGAAGCCCGCGGTCGCCCGGGCGAAGAAGTCCATCGCCCAGTTCAAGCTCAGGGAGGGCATGCCGATCGGGGCCCACGTGACCCTGCGCGGCGACCGGATGTGGGAGTTCCTCGACCGGCTGCTCACGCTGGCGCTGCCGCGGATCCGTGACTTCCGCGGGCTGTCCGACCGGCAGTTCGACGGCCGGGGGAACTACACCTTCGGCCTCACCGAGCAGCTGATGTTCCATGAGATCAACCCGGACCAGGTGGACCGCCAGCGGGGCATGGACGTGACCGTGGTGACCACCGCGACCAATGACGATGAGGGCCGCTCGCTGCTGCGGCGGCTCGGATTCCCGTTCAAGGAGAGCTGAGCAGTGGCGAAGAAGTCCCTTGTCGCCAAGGCGAACCGGACCCCCAAGTTCAAGGTGCGCGGGTACACGCGGTGCTCGCGCTGCGGGCGGCCACGGGCGGTTTACCGGCGGTTCGGCCTGTGCCGGATCTGCTTCCGCACCATGGCACACCGCGGCGAGCTGCCCGGCATCACCAAGTCCAGCTGGTAAGTAAGAAACTACAGACGCCGAAGGTCCGTTCGGACAGGGCCAGTCCG
>JAIRTY010000178.1 GCA_031254715.1 Nocardiopsaceae bacterium
TGGCGCGGCTGATCACCCGCCCGGTCGGGCAGCTGATCGCCGTGACCAGGGCCATGGAGGCCGGGAACCGGGCCGCCCGGATCGGCCCGGTCCGGGCGCCGGGCGAGCTGCGCGAGCTGGCGACCGCGTTCGACCAGATGGCCGACACCCTGGACCGGCAGGAGCAGCTCCGCCGCGACCTGGTCGCGAGCGTGGCGCACGAGCTGCGGACCCCGATCGCGGTGCTGCAGGCGGAGCACGAGGCGCTGCTGGACGGCGTGACCGAGCCGGCCCCCGAACAGCTCGCCTCGCTGCGCGACGAGGTGCTGCGGCTGGCCCGGATGGTCACCGACCTGCAGACGCTGGCGGAGGCCGACGCCGCCGCGCTCCGCCTGACGCTGGCCCCTGCCGACCTGTCGGCCATCGCCGCCGCGGCCGCCGACAGCCTGGCCGGTCGGTTCGAGGCGGCCGGCATCGCCCTGCACCGGGAGCTGGCACCGGTCCAGGTGCGCGCCGACGCAGGCCGGCTGCACCAGGTGATCACCAACCTGCTCACCAACGCGCTGAAGTTCACAGGCCCGGGCGGCATGGTCACCATCCAGGCCGGGCCCGAGGGCAGCAGCGCCGTGCTGCGGGTCACCGACACCGGCGTCGGTATCCCGGCCGCCGACATCCCGCGCATTTTCGACCGGTTCTGGCGCGGCCGCCGGGCGGCGCAGACCTCCGGCAGCGGCATCGGCCTCGCACTGGCCGCCGAGCTCGCCCGCGCCCACGCCGGTGAGCTGACAGCCACCAGCACCCAAGGCCAGGGAACGCAGCTGACCCTCACCCTCCCCCCTGCCTGACTGCGGTCCGGAGACATCCGGGCCCATATGACAGCGTATCTGCTAGCATTGACGGCACAAGATGCAAGCATGGCGGAGGTGAGACCCGATGGCGGCGTTGAGCATCCGCAACCTTGACGAGTCCGTCCGGCGGCGCCTCCAGTCGCGCGCGGCCAGTCACGGCCGGTCGATGGAGGCAGAGGCACGCGCGATCCTCACCGAGGCCGTCCGTGAGCCGGCGGACTCGGCTGGGCTGTTCACGGCACTGCTGGACCGGTTCGGCAGGCTCGGCGGGGTAGAACTGGATCTGCCGGGCCGCACCGAGCCGGCTCGCGCCGCGGACTTCCGCGCGTGATAATCCTCGACACGAACGTCGTCTCCGAGCTGATGCGCCCGGACCCGGCACCACAGGTTGCTGCCTGGGTCCGCGGCCGGGACAGGCGAGAACTGTGCATGACCTCGATCACGCTTGCCGAGATCCGGTATGGCATTGCCCGGCTTCCTGACGGGCGGCGAAAGCAGGTCCTGCTCGATACCGCTGACGACATTTTCCTGGCCTTCTCTGATCAGGTACTGCCGGTCGACGAGGCAGCCGCCGAGCAGTACGCCACCATCGCGAGTGCCCGCGAGCGAGCCGGGAGACCGATACCAGGGTTCGATGCCCTCATCGCAGCCGTCTGCCGGTCCCGCAACGCCGCGCTGGCGACCCGCAACCTGCCTGACTTCGACGGAACCGGCATCGAGGTCATCGATCCCTGGGCTCTCGCCGGCGAGTGAGCCCGCGGGTGCGGATGCGGAAGATGACCAGGCCGCCGGCGGCGAAGGCGGCGGCCCAGGCCAGGCCGAGCGCGAGATGCCCCCACAGGTAGGCGTGCCCGAATGACCCGCCGACGGCGAACTGCATCGGCCCGAAGGACGGGAACCAGGCCAGGACGGGCTTATTGGCCAGCGGGTTGCCGAGCGGGTTCTGCAGGAACGTGTCCATCAGCCCGCCCATGATGATGAGGAAAAACCCCTCCAGGTCCCCCCGCACCAGCACGCCGAGCAGCAGCCCGAGCGCCCCGTAGGTGAGGGCCATGACCGCGAAGCCGGCCAGGATGGCCGCCCACTCCGCCGGGCCCGGCCGCCAGAAGGCCAGCAGGACGGCCGCGGTGTAGAGGGCGACCACGGCCGCGACCATCGCGATGGCCAGGGTCTTGGCGGCGATGAGGGTGGCGTGCCGGTAGCCGGCGAACACCAGCCGCTGGTCGAACGCCAGCGTCTTGCGGATGGCAGCGAACACGGCGAAGCCGACGATGATGGTCAGCGAGTTGAGCCCGGCGCTGATGAGGGTCAGGTGGCCGGCGTCGACGGTGAGGACCCGGCCGGTGGCGTACAGCCGGAAGCTCAGCGGCCGGTGCCCGGCGATCACGAGCATCAGCAGATACCAGACCGGCACGAACGCGACCAGCAGCAGCCCGGCCAGCCGGTTGCGGGCCTGGTTCCGCAGCGCGAACCGCCACGCGGTCGGGAACTGCCGGTAGGCCGCCGGGCCCGCCGCGGCGGGCGGGCCCGCTGCGGGGCGGGCGAGATCAGTTGCTGACACCCGGTGCCTCCCCCGATGGCGTGCGGCAGGTGATGGTGCCGTCGGCCAGGTCGGCCAGCACGTCGAAGCGTGCCGCCTCGAACACCAGGTGGGTGATGATCACGATGGTCTTGCCCCGCGCCCGCAGGTCATCGACCACGTCCCAGAACCGCAGGTAGGTCTCCCAGTCGAAGCCCTGGTACGGCTCATCGAGCAGCAGCAGGTCGGGGTCGTGCAGGAGCGCGAGGATGAGGTTCAGCTTCTGCCGGGTGCCACCGGACAGCGCGGCCGCGGCCTGCTGCCGGTACTGCCCGAACCCGAGCATGCCCGCCAGCTCTCCGGCCCGCTTCAGCGAGGGCAGCCGGTAGGCGGCCGCGAAGTAGCGCAGGTGCTGGTCGACGGTGAGGTTCTCGGTCAGCACCGGGTCCTGCGGGCAGTACCCGAGCCTGCCGCTGACCCTGACCTCGCCCCGGTCGGCGGCCAGCGTGCCGGCCAGGATCTTCAGCAGGGTCGACTTGCCCGCCCCGTTCTCCCCCACCACGGCCACCAGCTGGCCGGGCCGGGCCGTCAGCGAGGCCCCGGTGAGGACCCGCCGCCGGCCGTAGGCCTTGTGCACGTCGCGGGCCGCCAGTACGGCCCCGGCCGCGGCCGTCATCGTCCCGCCCGCCAGCCCGTGCCCACCGCCCCGCTCACCCGATCAGCTGACTGCACCGCTGCGCTCCTTCCTGATTCCGAACGGGGATGGCTCGTCGCCGGCGACGGCGGTCAGGGAGGGTCACCGGGCGGGGAGGCAAGCAGCCCAGATCCGTAGATGACCAGCATCTCCCTCGCCCAGCGCGCTATGCCCTCCCCTGACAGCGGGTCGGTGCCGAGTGCCGCCCCGATGTGCTCGCGCAGCAGCAGCACCGCGAGGTCGTTGCACAGCAGGAAGGCCGCCCGGACGGCCGGGTCCTGGCCCGGCACCGCCAGCCCGGCGGCCACCAGCCCCGTCAGCATCCCGGAGCTCAGCCGGAACAGCCGCCCGAACAACTCCCGGCCCGCGCCGCCGCCGGCCAGCAGCATCCGGCGCAGGTAGGCCGGCACCGGTGAGCCCGGCGGCAGGTACGTCAGGATGGCCTCCGCCAGCGATCCCGAAGCCGCCGGGTCGTACAGGTCCCGGGCCCGGCCGCCGGTGAGCTCGCCCAGCATCGCGTCGAACAGTGCCAGCACGTGCTGGTCCACCGCCTGCCGCAGTCCCTCCTTGGACCCGAAGTGATGCACCACCAGGGCCGGCGAGACCCCGGCGGCGGCGGCGATCTGCCGCACGGTCACCGCGTCCGGGCCACGCTCGGCGAACAGCCGCAGTGCCTCGTCCCTGATGACCGCCCGTGCCGTGCGGTCATCCGCTGCTGAACGCATGTTCAGTAATATAAACACATGTTCAGCATGAGGCAACCCGCGGGCAGGCCGCGGTCAGGACTCAGTCGCTGCCGTCGCGGATCGCCTCGGCCGAGGCCGTCGCGGTCGCGACGTCACGCGGGTAGGTGCGCAGCGCCGGGAAGAGGAGCAGGCCCGCGCCCAGCAGCGGGATGAGGAACAGCAGGAACGTGTATTCGAGGCCGCCCGCGCCCCCGGCGGAGCCCGTTCCCCCAGATCCGCCGGCGGCGGCACCGGGCCCGCCGAACAGGGTCACCGACGCCAGGCCGAACAGCACCGGAGCACTGGCCTCGCCGAGCGTCCGCAGCGCCGTCCTGACCCCCTCAGCGCGTCCCCACAACTGCGGATGCATGATGTCGAGCCGGGCCGCGTCCAGCGGCGGATTGGGGGCGGAGAGCAGGAACGCTCCGGCCGTCAGCAGCGGCACGGCGAGCGCAACCGAGGAGGTCGCGATCGCCGCCGCGAGCACCGGCGGCGCCGCCAGCAGGCATGCCAGCGGCACCACCAGCCGCGCCCGGATGTGGCCGCGGCGCAGCAG
>JAIRTY010000246.1 GCA_031254715.1 Nocardiopsaceae bacterium
AGGGCAGGCTACCGCCAGCCTCCATACTCATGTCCCCCTCATGATTGGAGGCGACGCCGACGGGGTGGCTACCGCTCGGTGGCGGATACCGAGGGTGACGGGATCGCCTGGTGATGTCTTGACAGGCTGTTAACGCCCAGACCCGTCAACCGGAACTTCCCGGTACGAGTGGGTGAACTTCCTGTCACGATTTATAGACGACAATCAAGCCTAAGAGGTTTACACGCTATTCCGGTATCTAGCGTCGGGGCCGATAGGCGACACTTTTCTCACGCATTGTTTCCTCCCGGACACACATTGACGGGAGGCGCCGGCCCGGCGCAGCTTCAGCGCCCGTGGCGCCAGTCGCGCAACGCACAGTCACCGCCGGGCCGGTAACACAGCGCATCGCCCGGAGCGTGGTCCCGGGGATAGAGCTCAGCAGGCGGCCCGGATAGGGGCGCCCGCTTCGATCCATTCGTAGACCGCGCGCACGCCGTCGGCGAGCGGCATGCGCGGCTGCCACCCCAGGTCGCGCCGGGCCCGGTCGACCGCCACGGAGCTGCGAAGCAGTTCGCCGGGCCGGGCGGGGTCAAAGCGCGGCGTGACCGGGTGCCCGGCGAGGCCGGCGATGATGCTCACCAGATCCAGCACGCTCACCTCGGCCCCGGCGCCGATGTTCCAGGTACCGGGGCGGTCGCTGTCCGCCGCCGCGAGGAAGGCCCTGACCACGTCTCCGACGTACACGTAGTCGCGGGTCTGGGAGCCGTCGCCGTAGATCACCGGTTCCTCGCCCTGCAGTGCCCGGGCGCAGAAAATCGTGATCACCCCGGCCTCCCCGGCCGGGTCCTGCCGCGGCCCGTAGACGTTGGCCAGCCTGAGTACCGCGTGCCGGGTCCCGTGCAGGCGGTTGTACAGGCTGATGTACTGCTCCGCGCAGAACTTGGCGATCCCGTACGGGGACTCGGGCAGCGGCAGCACGCCCTCCCGGGACGGAATCGGCGCGTCCCGCCCGTACAGCGCGCCGCCGGAGGAGGCGAACACCACCCGCGCCCCGGCCGCCCGGGACGCCTCCAGCACGTTGACCGTGCCGACCACGTTGACCTGGGCGTCGTGCTCGGGCTGGTCCACCGAGACCCGGACGTCGATCTGGGCTGCCAGGTGGCAGATGAGCTCCGGCTTGGCGGCCCTGACCACGGCCGTGAGCGAGGCGCGGTCGGTGATGCTCACCTTGTGCAAGGTCAGCTGGCTGTCGAGCCTGGCAACCTGGCCGGCCGACAGGTCATCCACTACTACCACCTCATCACCCCTGGTCAGGAGCGCGTCGGTGAGGTGAGAGCCGATGAAGCCGGCGCCGCCGGTCACGAGTACCCGCATGTTCAAGATCCTAATGTCCGCATCGTCCACAGGTCCCGTCTCTCAGGCACCGCGGCTGCGCAGCAGCCTGCGCAGCCAGTTCTGGCGGGCCCAGCGGGGACAATCGCACAGTGCGCACTCACTCCCTGGCCGGTAGTGCCGGTGCGCATCCCGGTCATGCCCGCACACGCACCGCGCGGCCTGCTCCGTCGCAGGCACCGGACCCCCTAGCACTCGGCGGCGATGGCTATGGCCCGAGATCCTAATCGCCCGGGGCACCGGTTTAGCGCGCGACCGCCGCGGCCCTGGCGGCTACGCCATGATGGGCCCGTGGACCTGGAGCCTTACCGGGGTGAGCTGGTGGTGTACTGCTACCGGATGCTGGGCTCATTCCACGAGGCGGAGGACCTGGCGCAGGAGACGATGCTGCGCGCGTGGAAGGCCAGGGACCGGTATGACAGCACCCGCGCGTCGGTACGGACCTGGCTGTATGCGATCGCGGCCAACGCGTGCCTGTCGGCGCTGGCGGGACGGGCGCGGCGGCCGCTGCCGTCCGGGCTGGGGGCACCCAGCGACGATCCAGCGGCACCGCTGACGCCGGCGTCCGGCATTCCCTGGCTGCAGCCGTTCCCGGATGCGCGGTACGACATCGGGGTGCAGACCGAACTGCGGCTGGCGCTGGTGGCGGCGATGCAGGTGCTGCCGCCGCGGCAGCGGGCGGTGCTGGTGCTCCGCGAGGTCCTGGAGTTCACCGCGGCCGAGGTCGCCGGGCAGCTGGGGACCACGGTCGCGGCCGTCAACAGCGCACTGCAGCGTGCCCGCACCGCGCTCGCGGCCGCAGGCGACGTGGGCGAGATCGCCGAGCCCGGCGACCCGGAGGCGCGCGCGGTGATCCAGCGGTATCAGCAAGCGTTCGAGGCGGCCGACGTGCCGGCGCTGGTACGGCTGCTGACCGACGATGCGGTGCTGGAGATGCCGCCGGTGCCGCTGTGGTACCGGGGCAGCCGCGACTACGGCCGGTTCCTGCACCGGGTGTTCGAGATGCGCGGGCCGGGCTGGCAGCTGCGGCAGCTCACCGCCAACGGGCAGCCAGCCCTCGCCGCGTACGCCCCGGCGCCCGGCGGCGGGCACCAGTCGCACACGCTTCAGGTCTTCACGGTCACCGGCGGCCGGGTCGCGGCCAACGTGGCGTTCGCCGACCCCGCCGTGTTCAGGGCCTTCGAGCTGCCAGCACGGTTCCCTGCGGGCGAGTTGCGCCGGGCGCGATGAGCCGGGCCGGTGCCACCAGTAGGTACGGGTGAGCATCGACAGAAGGGAAGTTCATCGTGAGCGTCATCGTCATCGAGTTCATCACCCTGGACGGAATCGCGGGCGACCCGGACGGATCCGGGGGCACGCCGGGCGGCGGGTGGGCATTCCGGCACGGCCCCGAGGCGGTCGCCGGGGACAAGTTCCAGCTCGGGAACGTCCTGGCGGACGGGGTCCTGCTGCTGGGCGCGCCACGTGGCAGTTGTTCTCACGGCTGTGGCCCGGCCGCGACGACCCGTTCTCCGCGCGGATGAACGCCGTGCCCAAGCTGGTCGCCACCCGCACCGTCACCGACACCTCGGCCTGGGCGAACTCACGGGTCCTGGACGGCGATCTGATCGGGACTGTCCGGCGCGAGCCGAGCGATGTCATCGTCGCCGGCAGCCTGAGCGTCGTCCGCGCGCTGCAGGCCGAGGACATGATCGACGAGTACCGGCTCCTCACCTTCCCGGCCATCCTCGGCGCCGGCGAGCGGCTGTTCCCCGCCGGCGCCCCGCCCGTCCAGCTCGAGTGCCGGTCGGCTGAGCGGGCCGGCGCCGTCGTCCTCGCGCAGTACGTGAGGGCAGCACGCTGACGTGCCGCCCCGGCGGGCCGGGGCGGTTCAGAACTCGACCGTCTGGCCCGGGGCGGCCAGCGAGACCGGGCCGTCAAAGGCGGCCAGGCAGGCCTCGTCCAGCACCTGCGCGCGGTCGTGCCAGGGCGGCACGTGGGTGAGCAGGAGCCGCCCGGCTCCGGCCCGGGCGGCGTGCTCGGCGGCCTGCTGCCCGGTCAGGTGCAGCCCCGGCGGCAGGTCCTGGCCGGCGACGAACGATGCCTCGCACAGCAGCAGGTCAGCGTCGCGGGCCAGCCCGGCCAGGGCCGGCGTCTCGCCGGTGTCGGCGGAGTAGGCGATGACCCGCCCGGCGTGCCCGAACCGGAAGCCGAACGTCTCGACCGGGTGGTTCATGTGCGCCAGCCCGATCTCGAACGGGCCGATCTGCCGGGTGCCAGGCGCCAGCGCCTGGAAGCCGAACGCCTCGGTCATGCCGGGCGGCTCCGCCAGCCCGTACGCCTGCGCCATCCGGCGCGCGGTACCAGCGGGCCCGTACACCGGGATGGGCGGGCGCGGGCCGTCCGGATGGAAGGTCCGTGCCACCCAGTAGGCGCACAGGTCGAGGCAGTGGTCCGCGTGCAGGTGGCTCAGGCAGACCGCGTCGATGTCGTCAAGACCGGCATGCCGCTGCAGCGCCCCGAGGGCGCCGTTGCCGAGGTCGACCAGCAGCCGGAAGCCCTCAGCTTCCAGCAGGTAGCACGAGGCCGGGCTGTCCGGGCCGGGAAACGAGCCCGAACATCCGATGATCGTCAGTCGCACGATGCTCCAGGCTAGGGCATGCGGCTCTCGCCGCGGGGCGCGCTCCGGCGCGCCCCGCGGCCCACCCTGGCCAGCTGCCGGCTCTGCGCGACGAGCGTGCCGGCGGAGTCCCAGACCTCGGATTCCTCGTCGAACCAGCCGCCGCTGACGTGCCGGGCCCTGGCGGCCAGCCGGAGCGGGCCCGGCGCGGGCTCGGCCCGCATGTGCCAGGTCAGCTCGACGGTCGGGGCCCAGCCGAGCGCCCCGAGACCGAGCACGACCGGCGGCAGCGCGTCCACCGCCACCGCCAGCAGGTAGGCGTCCGGGTCCCGGTCCTCCCGCAGCCGGAAGTAGCCGCGCATCTCCGGCACCCCGGCCGGCTCGCCGCGCAGCCAGCCCGTGGTCGCGGGATCGAGCCGCACGTCGACCTGGGCGACGAAGCCGGCGAACCCCATCGACCCGGCCGCCTTGCGAAAGCCCGCGCACTCCGCCAGCGGCGGCAGCTCCGGCGGCCTGCCGGTCCACGACAGCCCGCCCTCGGCCGATGCGCCCAGCGCCCCGGTGGTGACCGTGGCTTCCAGCGCGGGCATGTCGTCCTGGATCAGGGTGGCGCGCGCGGTGGCGGCGGTGCCGCCCTGCTTCAGCCAGGTCACCTGCACCTGGGCCGGCTCGGTGCGGGGAACCCGCAGGAAGTGGGCGCTGGTCGCGACCGGGTGCGGGTGCGGCGAGGTGTCCATCACCGCCCGCAGCACCGTGGCCAGCAGCACCCCGCCGTTCACCGCGCCGGTCACGCTGCCGTCGGAGGAGACCATCGCGAACCGCTCGTCCGGCCTGACCTCGTACCACCCGTCAGCGGTCGCCTTCGCCGCTGTCGCCTCGTCGAACACGGTCATGCCAGGCCTCCGGCTATGCCCACAGCTGGCCTTCGAGCCGCTCCTCGGCCTCCTCGAGGGTGCCGGCGTAGGCGCCGGTCGACAGGTACTTCCAGCCGCCGTCGGCCACCACGAACGCGATGTCGGCCCGCTCGCCAGCGGCCTGCGACCGGCCGGCCACGGCCAGCGCCGCGTGCAGCGCGCACCCGGTGGAGATCCCGGCGAAGATCCCCTCCTTGCTGAGCAGCTCCCGGGTCCGGCGCAGCGCATCGGCCGACGACACCGAGAACCGCCCGGTCAGCACCGACTCGTCGTACAGCTCAGGGACGAAGCCCTCGTCCACGTTCCGCAGCCCGTACACGAGCTCCCCGTACCGGGGCTCGGCCGCCACGATCTGCACCCCAGGCACGTGCTCGCGCAGGTACCGCCCCACGCCCATGAGCGTGCCCGTGGTGCCGAGCCCGGCCACGAAATGGGTGATGCTGGGCAGATCGGCCAGCAGCTCCGGGCCGGTGGTCTCGTAGTGGGCGCGGGCGTTCGCCTCGTTGCCGTACTGGTAGAGCATCACCCAGTCGGGATGCTCGGCGGCGATCCGCTTGGCTACCCGGACCGCCTCGTTGGAGCCGCCGGAGGCGGGCGAGTAGATGATCTCCGCGCCGTACATCTGCAGCAGTTGCCTGCGCTCGGACGAGGTGTTCTCCGGCATCACGCAGATCATGGTGTAACCGCGCAGGTGCGCCACCATCGCCAGCGAGATCCCGGTGTTCCCTGAGGTCGGCTCCAGGATGGTGGCGCCGGGCGCGAGCAGCCCCTCCTTCTCGGCCTGCTCGACCATGAAGAACGCGGCCCGGTCCTTGACCGAGCCGGTCGGGTTCCGGTCCTCCAGCTTGGCCCACACCCGCACCTCGGGCGAGGGGGACAGCCTCGGCAGTCCGACCAGCGGGGTCCCGCCGAGCGAGTCGAGCAGGGATTCGTAGCGCATGAGGCTGTGCCGCCCAGGGGCTCAGGTCCTGCCGCCGGCCACCGCCGGCAGGACGGTCACCGTGTCGCCGTCCTTGACCGGCGTCTCCAGCCCGCCGAGGAACCGCACGTCCTCGTCGTTGAGGTAGACGTTGACGAACCGCCGCAGCTCGGCGCCGTCGACCAGCCGGTCGCGCAGCCCGCCGTGCCGGGCGTCCACATCGCTGAGCAGCTCAGCCAGGGTTGAACCTTTGCCCTCGACCGTCTTGGCGCCGCCGGTGTAGTTGCGCAGGATGGTCGGGATCCGGAGCTCTATGGCCATGAAGGACTCTCCAGGTGTGGCGGGGGTCTCAGGGACGGCAGCCGGGCACCCGGGGAACGGTGCCTCACGCAATGCCAACCGGCTGCCGGACTGGATCATTCCGCAGCCGGGACCCGGCCGCCACCGGCATCGCGGGTACCGCCGCCGGAGCCGGGCCCGCCCGGAGCGATGATCTCCACGTCCTCCTCGGTCACGACGCCCTCGACGATCCGGAACGAGCGGAACTCCGCCTGCTCGGGGTCGCGGGTGGACACCAGGACGTAGTGCGCCTCCGGCTCGCTCGCGTACGAGACGTCGGTCCGGGACGGGTAGGCGCCGGTGGCGGTGTGGGAGTGGTAGATGACCACCGGCTCCTCGTCGCGGTCGTCCATCTCCCGCCACACCCGCAGCTGCTCGAGCGAGTCGAACCGGTAGAAGGTCGGCGACCGCTCGGCGTTGGTCATCGGGATGAACCGCTCGGGACGGTCGCTCCCGGCCGGCCCGGCGATCACCCCGCACGCCTCGTCCGGGTGGTCGGCCCGGGCGTGGGCCACGATCCGCGCCTGCAGCTCTGCGGACAGCGTCAGCATGGGTGCGAGGGTATCGGCACCCCGGCGCGCCAGGCCCGCCAGGCCGCCGCGGCGCCGGTTCGCCTGGCGCTGCGCGCAGCGGTCACCACAGCGCTCGCACCAGGCTCTCCTGCAGGTAGGTCAGCCAGTCGTAGAGCCGGAAGTACGGCTGGCGCGGGTCGTCGGCGCCGATGCCGGCCAGCTGGTCCTCGAAGTCCTCGGTGATCCCCAGCCGGACGCCGAGCGCCAGCCGGACGTCGTTCAGCGAGCGCGCCCACACCTGCCCCTGCTCCTCGGACAGCCGGACCCGGCCGCCGCGCTCGGGCAGGGTCCCGAGCACCTGGCGGGCCGCCTCGGCCTTCTCCGAGCGCAGGCCCTCCTCGGTGTAGCGGCGGAAATCTCCCGCCGCCTCCGGGTCGTCGCGGTAGGCGTCCGGCAGCAGCCGGGCCAGCACCGGATCGTCGGGCGGGCTGGCCGGGCCGTCCAGCGCTCCGAGCATCCCGGCCAGGTCGTCCGGGCTGCCCGGCGCCTGGGTGCCGGGCGTCTCGCCGGCCCCGCCCGGCCCCTCGGCACCGGCCGCGGCCGCCGGATCCGGGCCGACCAGCTCGGCAATCTGCGCCACGAGGTCGCGCAGCAGCTGCGCCTCGGCAGCGCTGAACCGGGCGGAAACCCCGCCCGAGGTGCTCCGGAAGCCGGCCATCTCCTCTCCCGGGGAGTCCGTCACCGGTCGTGGCCGACCGTCGCCCACAGGCCGTAGCCGTGCAGGACCTGGGCGTCCCGCTCCATGGACTCCCGCGTCCCGGAGGAGACCACCGCCCTGCCCTTGTGGTGGACGTCCAGCATCAGCCGTTCCGCTTTGCGCCGCGGGTAACCGAAGACCCGCTGGAACACATAGGTGACGTAGGACATGAGGTTGACCGGGTCGTTCCAGACGATCGTCACCCACGGGGAATCGGCGACGGTATCCTGCCCGGTCTCTGGCCGCTCGATCTCAACTGGTGCCACGCTCACCGGTACTCACCTCCTTTGTCCGTAGTCTTCCATCCATGGCGAGTGAACGGGAAACCAGCGCGAAGGCTTCCCCGGGCCGGGCCGCCGGCGGCCCGGCGGCAGCCCTGCCGACGGGGCTGCTCACCGACCACTACGAGCTAACCATGCTCTCTGCCGCGCTGCGCAGCGGTGCGGCCGGGCGGCGGGCCGTGTTCGAGCTGTTCGCCCGGCACCTGCCACACGACCGGCGCTACGGGGTGGTGGCCGGCACCGGCCGGCTGCTCGACGCGCTGGAACGGTTCGAGTTCACCCCGTCCGAGCTGGAGTTCCTGGCGGACACCGGGGTGGTGGACGAGCAGGCCTGCCGCTACCTGGAATCGTTCCGGTTCTCCGGCAACATCTGGGGCTATGCGGAGGGCGACTGCTATTTCCCCGGATCCCCGATCCTGGTGGTGGAGGGCACCTTCGCGGAGGCCGTGGTGCTGGAGACGCTGGCGCTGTCGGTCCTCAACCACGACTGCGCGATCGCCTCGGCGGCCTCCCGGATGGTGACCGCCGCCGGCGGGCGGCCGCTCATCGAGATGGGATCGCGCCGCACCCACGAGCTGGCGGCGGTGGCGAGCGCCCGGGCCGCGTATATCGCCGGCTTCGCCACCACCTCCAACCTGCGGGCGGGGCGCGATTACGGCGTGCCGACCAGCGGTACCAGCGCGCACGCCTTCACGCTGGTTCACGACTGCGAACGGGATGCGTTCGGGGCGCAGCTTGCCGCGCTCGGCAAGGGCACGACCTTGCTGGTAGACACGTTCGACGTGGCCAGGGCCGTCCGGACGGCGATCGAGCTGGCCGGGCCCGGGCTGGGGTCGGTCCGGATCGACAGCGGCGACCTGGCGGCGGCCGCCCGGCAGGTGCGGGAACAGCTCGACCAGCTGGGCGCGGACCGGACCCGGATCGTGCTCACCGGGGACCTGGACGAGCACTCGATCGCCGCCCTGGCCGCCGCCCCGGTGGACGGCTACGGGGTGGGGACCGCGCTGGTCACCGGCTCCGGGGCGGCCACCGCCGCGCTGGTCTACAAGCTGGTGGCCCGGTCGCTGGAGCCGGGCGCTGGCGCGCCGCTGCGGCCGGTGGCCAAGCACTCGGTCGGCAAGCCCAGCCGGGGCGGCCGGAAGTGGGCGCTGCGGCGCCGCGGCAAGGCCGGCACCGCGGTGGCGGAGGTGGTCAGCACCGAGCCGCCCGAGCCCTCGCCCGCCGACCGGGAGCTCCTGGTCCCGCTGGTCCGGCACGGCGAGATCGTCGGCCGCGAGCCGCTCCAGGCCGTCCGCGACCGCCACCAGGCCGTCCTGGCCGAGCTTCCCCCGCACGCGAGGCAGCTCTCCCGCGGCTACCCGGCCATCCCCACGGTCTTCACCCCGGACGGGCACTAATTCCCGCACCGGCCCTGCCCCGAGCAAACATCCCGGACTTTTCATCCGTTCCGGCGAGTTTGCGGCCGGAACGGATGAAAAGCCGGAGAGGCGAGCGGCCCCACTCGACCGCGACCGCCTAATCACCAGCTAAACCGTTCGGAATGGAAATCGGGATGACCTAACGTGGCGGCCATGCATCCATCGGCGGAGAAGGTCGCTGCCGCGCTGCGCGCGCTCGGGGTCGCCGGGCAGGTGACCGAGCTGGCCGAGGCCGCGCCT
>JAIRTY010000298.1 GCA_031254715.1 Nocardiopsaceae bacterium
CGCGGCAGTGCCGCAGGCTCCGGCGGCTGCGGCGCCGGACCCTGCCCGCCCGGGCGAGCACCTGGTCCGGGCGCCGCTGCCGGGCACGTTCTACCGAGCGCCGCAGCCGGGGGCGCCGCCGTTCGTGGAACCGGGCAGCCAGGTCAGCCGGGACACGGTGGTGGCGATCATCGAGACGATGAAGCTGATGAACCCGGTCTACCCGCCCTCGGCCGGCACCATCAGCGAGATCTGCGTGGCCAACGGGGAGTTCGCGGCGGCCGGCGCCGTGCTGATGCGGATGGCCGGCGGTCCGGGCGGTCCCGCGGCCGCGGCGGGGGCAGCGGGCTGACGGGATGCTGCGCCGGGTGCTGATCCCCAACCGGGGCGAGATCGCGGTCCGGATCATGCGGACCCTGGCCCGGCTCGGGATCGAATCGGTGCTAGCCGCCTCCGAGGCGGACCTGGACTCGGTGCCCGCCCGGCTGGCCGACCGCACCGTCTGCCTCGGCCCGGCCCCGGCGACCACCAGCTACCTGGACATGGCCGCGGTGATCCGGGCGGCGCTGGCGGCGGGGGCCGACGCCATCCACCCCGGGTACGGCTTCCTGTCCGAGAACGCCCGGCTGGCCCGGGCGGCCGGCGAGGCGGGGCTGGTCTTCATCGGGCCGGACGCCGGGGCGCTGGCGGCCGCCGGGGACAAGCTGGCCGCCAGGGCCCACGCGGCCGCTGCCGGGCTGCCGGTGCTGCCCGGCGGGGAGGTGGCGGACGAGCACGCGGCCGAGGCGCTGGCGGCCGACATCGGCTGGCCGGTGCTGATCAAGGCGGCCGACGGGGGCGGCGGGCGCGGGCTGCGCCCGGTCCGCGAGCCGGCCGAGCTGGCCTCGGCCACCCTGCTGGCGATGGCGGAGGCGAACGCCGCGTTCGGGACGTCGCGGATCTACCTGGAACGGTTCGTGCCGGCGGCCCGGCACGTGGAGGTGCAGCTGATCGGGGACGGCTGCCGGGTCGTCGCGCTCGGCGACCGGGACTGCTCGGTGCAGCGGCGCTACCAGAAGCTGATCGAGGAGGCGCCAGCGCCCGGCCTGGCACCGGGCCTGCGGGCGGCGATGCACGAGGCCGCGGCGGCGTTCGGGACCCGGCTGCGCTACCGAGGGCTCGGCACGGTCGAGTTCCTGGCCGACCCGGCCGCTGGCAGCTTCTGGTTCCTGGAGATGAACGCCAGGATCCAGGTCGAGCACCCGGTCACCGAGGCCGTGTCCGGGCTGGACCTGGTGGCCGAGCAGATCGCGATCGCCGAGGGCAGCCCGCTGCGGCCGGGGCTGGCGGCGCTGGCCCCGGCCGGGCACGCGATCGAGTGCCGCATCAACGCCGAGGACTGGCAGGACGGGTTCCTGCCCTGCCCGGGAACGATCAGCCGGGCGGTCTTCCCGGCCGGGCCCGGCATCCGGGTGGACACCTGGGTGCAGGCGGGCTCGGCGGTGCCGCCGCACTACGACTCGTTGCTGGCCAAGCTCATCGCGAGTGGTCCTGACCGCCCGGCGGCGCTGGCGAGGCTCGCGGCCGCGCTCGCCGCCTGCCGGATCGAGGGAGTGGCCACCAACCTGCCCCTGTACGCGGCGCTGACCGCCGACCCGGAGTTCGCCGGCGGCCGGGTGGACATCGGCTACCTGCGGCGGTTCCTCGACCGGGCGCAGGCCGGCCCCCGGGAACCCGCCCATGGCTGAGATCCGGCTGCTCGACGTCTCGATCCGGGACGGCAACCAGAGCCTGTGGGGGGCCACCGGGCTCACCACCCGGCAGATCCTGCAGATCGCGCCGGTGCTGGACCGGGCCGGGTTCGCCGCGCTCGACTTCACCTCCAGCACCCACATGGGCATCGCGGTGCGCAACCACAAGGAGAACCCCTGGCAGCGGATCAGGCTCGCGCACGCCGCCCTGCCGCACACGCCGCTGCAGTTCATCGGCACCGGCTTCCGGTTCATCTCCTGGGAGACCTCGAACCCGGAGGTCATGCGGCTGGTGTACGAGCGGCTGGTGGACTGCGGCATCGGGAAGTTCATCGTGCTCGACCCGATGCACGACATGGCGGCGGTCCGGCGCACGGCGGCCACGATCCGGGCCGTCGGCGGGCAGGAGGTCATGGGCGCGCTTACCTACACCGTCAGCGATGTCCACGACGACGCCTTCTACGCCGGGCTGGCCGGGCAGCTGGCGGCCTGCCCCGACATCACCCGGGCCTACCTCAAGGACCCGGCCGGCCTGCTGACCCCGGACCGGGCGCGGACGCTGATCCCGGCCATCACCGGCCAGCTCGCTGGCAAGCCGCTGGAACTGCACTCGCACTGCACGCTCGGGCTGTCCCCGCTCACCTACCTGATCGCAGCCGAGCTGGGCGTCAGCGTGCTGCACACCGGCTGCGGGCCGCTGGCGAACGGCACCTCGCTGCCCGATGCCCAGCGGGTCACGGCCAACCTGCGCGAGCAGGGCCACCAGGTGAGCGTGAACGACGCCGCGGTGGCGGCGGCCGCCGCCTACTTCCGGCGGCTGGCCGCGGCCGAGTCCCGGCCTGCCGGGACGCCGGGTGAGTACGACGCCTCGTTCCTGCGTCATCAGCTGGCGGGCGGCGTGGTCACGACCCTGCGCCGCCAGCTCGCCGAGATTGGCCTGGCCGGCCGGTTCGGCGCGGTCATGGCGGAGGTGGCCAGGGTCCGCGCCGAGCTGGGCTACCCGATCATGGTCACCCCGTTCCCGCAGGTCGTGTGCTCGCAGGCGCTCGCCAACGTGATCGGCAGCGAGCGCTATGCGCAGGTGCCCGACCAGGTGATCCGGTACGTGCTGGGCCGGTTCGGGCGCCCGGCGGGCCCGGTCGACCCGGAGGTGGCCGACCGGATCCTGTCCCTCCCCCGGGCCCGCGAGCTGGCGGCCGAGCCGCCGCCGCCGGGCCTGGCGGAACTGCGGGCACGCTTTCCCGGCGCGGGCGATGAGGAGATGCTGCTGCGCGCGGTCATGCCGGCCGGGGAGGTGGACGCGATGCTCGCTGCCGGGAGGGCCGCCCCGCCGGCCCGGCACTACAACCCGGACCTGCAGGGCGTGCTGGACCTGCTGGCCAGGCTCGGCTCCCGCCCCGGTGGCCCCGGCGTCACCGACATGTCCGTCCGCAAGCCCGGGTTCCGGCTGACCCTCGGAGGTGCTGCCGGTGCGGGGTGACTCCGAGCCGGCCCGGCGGCTGCGGGAAGCCCGCGGGTTCGTGTTCGACCTGGACGGCACCCTGGTGCTGACCGACCGGCGCAACCACGGGTTCACGCCGCTGCCGGGGGCGATCGGCCTGACCGGCAGGCTCGCGGCACGCAAGGTCCCGTTCGTCCTGTTCACCAACGGGACCACCCGCACGCCGGCCAGCTACGCGCGGGCGCTGCGGGAGACCGGGTTCGCGGTGGGCGACGAGACGGTGCTGACTCCGGCCGCCAGCGCCGCCACGGTGTTCGCGCGGCGCGGCTACCGCCGGGTGATGGCGCTGGGCAACGACGGCCTGGCGGGCCCGCTCCGCGAGGCCGGCCTCGAGCCGGTCCCGCCGCAGCGCGGGCAGCGGGCGGACGCGGTGCTGGCGGGCTGGTATCGCGAGTTCAGCATGGATGCGCTGGAG
>JAIRTY010000358.1 GCA_031254715.1 Nocardiopsaceae bacterium
CCTTGCGGTAGACCGCCGCGATCCTGCCATCGGCGGCCACGACGGCGCTGTTGTAGAGCAGCCCGTCGTCTCCCAGCTCGCACAGCCCGCCGACGAGCGTGATGCCGAGCCGGGCGGCCAGGCCGGCCCATTCGCTGGCGGTCGGCCCCTGGGCGGGCTCGGCCAGCGCCCGCGCCTCCGCCTCATCCGCGAACACGTACCCGCTGACGGCCAGCTCGGGCAGCACCACGACCTGCGCCCCGGCCGCCGCCGCCCGCTCGGCCGCCGCGCGGCAGGCGGCCCGGTTGGCCGCCGCCTCCCCGACCCGGGGGGCGAGCTGACAGCAGGCAACCCTCACGAGGCCGCGTCCGCCGTCAGCGCTGCCCGGCTCCGGGCGATGGCCTCCTGCTCGGCGCGCAGGTCGAGTCCCCGGCTGAACAGGTAGTAGAGCCCGCCAGCGACCGCCAGGCCCACCGCGAACGAGATGTCGGCGCCGCCCAGCGCCTGCGCCCCCGGCCCGGCGTAGAACGTGAGCGAGATGAACGGCACCATCGTCGCCAGCCCGGCGAAGTAAGCGACCAGCCCGCGCCAGGCCCACCGGCCGTACATGCCGCGCGGGCTGAAGATCTCCAGGATCGCGTAGTGCCCGTGCCGGACGAAGTAGTAGTCGACCAGGTTCACCGCCGTCCACGGCACCAGGAAGTACAGCATCAGCAGCACGAAGTTGTTGAAGCTGCCCAGGTAGCTGGCGGGGATCGCGAGCGCCACCACGAACACCACCACGGAGATGACCACGATGCCCACCACCCGCAGCCGGACCGTGGGCTTCACCGGCCGGAACGCGTCGATCGCGCTGGCGCTGGTCAGCATGGCGCCGTAGGCGTTCACCGACATGATGGTGACCAGCGCGATCGCGGACACGATCACGGTGAACGTGCCGAACCCGCCCAGCATGTCGTTGCCGATCTGGCGGACGCTGGCGACCGCGTCCGGCGTGGGCAGGGCCGAGCCCAGCATCGAGCCCAGCGACATCAGCCAGACCGCCGAGCCCGCCGCGCCCAGGTAGGTCCACCAGATGACGCGGGAAGGGCGGGTGTTCTCCGGCAGGTAGCGGGAGTAGTCAGACACGTACACGGCGTAGGAGATCTGGTAGCCGGCGGCCGCGGCGAACTGGGTCAGGAAGGCCGTCCCGATGAACCCGCCGCCATGCGGGATGGTGGCTCCCAGGTTGAGGGTGACGACGGCCCGGATCGTCAGGATCCCGAACACGATGATGAGCAGGTAGGTGAGCCACCGCTGGACCACCATCATCAGGTCGTAGCCCACCACCGCGATGAGCACCGAGATCGCGATGAGGATCGGGTACCAGACCGCGTTCGGCGCCGGGAGCACGGTGCCGAGCCCATCCGTCGCCAGGATCACGTCGAAGACGTTGAAGCCGATGTAGACGAACACCACGGCCAGGAACGGGAAGATCGCGCCCCGCGAGCCCCATTGCGCGCGGGACTGGATCATCTGTGGCATGCCCATGGTGGGGCCCTGGTTGGCGTGGAAGCACATGAACAGGGTCCCGAACAGGGCACCCAGCGTGCTCGCAAGCACCGACCAGCCCACTCCCAGCCCCAGCGCGGGCCCGATGAACCCGGTGACCATCGTGGCCAGCACGAAGTTCCCGGTGAACCAGAACGGGCCCTGGTGCCAGACCTTGCCGTGCCGTTCCCGCGGCGGCACGTAGTCGATGGAGCGGACCTCGATGACGGGCGTTACCCGTGAGGGCGCCGGGGTGCCAGCGGACATCGCAACTCGCTCTCCCGCGGCACGGACCGCTGCCGGCGACCGGCCGCGAATGCAGGTATGCACGCGAAGGTAAGCCCGCCTTAGCCTGGCCGCTAGTAGACGGACCGTCTAGCTTTGCTTGTGAACTGGGCGATCTGCACAAGGACGTACGAGAGGGGCGAGCGTGGTCACCGTCCGCCGCCTGCTGGGCCGGCTCCCTGGACTGCGGCTGCTCGCGGCGGAAGCCGCGGTGGACAGGGAAGTGCGCTGGGTCCACGTGAGCGAGCTGCCCGATCCCACGCCTTACCTGCGCGGCGCGGAACTGGTGCTGTCGGCGGGGGTGCGGCTGCCCCGGGGAGCCGGAGCGCTCAGCGCCTACGCCCGCCGGCTGGCCGCGCTGCCGGTGGCAGGCCTCGGATTCGGGGTGGCGCCGATCCATGCCCAGGTCCCGCCGGCGCTGGTCGCCGCCTGCGAAGAGCTCGCGCTGCCGTTGCTTGAGGTGCCGCCGTCGGTCCCGTTCATCGCGATCAGCGAGGCGCTCGCCGCGGAGCTGGAAGAGCAGCACCTGGCCGAGCTGCGCGGGCTGAGCGCCGCGCAGCGGGCGCTGGTGCGGGCGGCGGTGCGGCCAGCTCCGGTGCCCGGGGTGGTGCGGGGGCTGGCCGCGCACCTGGGCGCGGGCGTGGTGTTCGCCGGCACCGGCGGCCGGGTCGCCGCGGGGGCGCCGCTGCCCGATGAAGCCGCGCTCGCGGACGTGGTGGCGAGGGTCGCCGGCGGGCGGGAGGAGGTGGGCGCCGCGCTGCACGACGGCGGCGCCTATGTGACCGTCCAGCCGGTGACCGGCCCGGAGCGGCGGTCGGCGCTGGTGGTGGCGCGGGCCGCGCCGCTGCGCCCGCTGGAACGCGGCATCGTCAGCGTCGGCGCCTCGGTGCTGTCGCTGATCGAGCGCGGGGTTCCGGGCGAGGCCGGGCTGCATGTCGCGGCCGCCCTCGCGCTCGCGGTCGCCGGTGAGCCGCTCCCGGAGTGGGAGCCCGCGATCGGGCGCGCCTTCGGCGCCCGGCCCGGCCAGGACTGGCTGGTGGTGGCGTGCGCCCCGGCGCCCGCACCGCGCGGGGAGGCCGCCCGGCAGCGCTGGCTGGCACGGCTGCGGCTGGACCTTGCCACCCCGCTGATCGCGGACGAGAACGGCGTCGCGCTCGCGGTGCTGCCGGACTCGCCGGCCGTCAGCGCCTCGGTGCAGGGCCTGGCCGCCGCCGGGAACCTGGTCGCGATGTCGGCCCCCGGTCCGTGGCCGCAGCTTCCGGCCGCCACGGCGCAGGCCAGGCAGGGCCTGACCGCGGCGCGGATCACCGGCCGGCCCGTGCTCGGTCCCTCGGCGGCACGGCCCGGGCTGGCCGAGGCGGTGGATCCGCAGGCGGCACGGGCGTTCTCGGAAGCGGTGCTCGCGCCGGTCTGGCAGGCCCGGCCGCGGGCGGCCGCTGACCTGCTGGCCACTGCCAGGGCCTGGCTGGCCCGGCACGGGAACTGGGACGCCACCGCGGCTGCCCTGGGCGTCCACCGCAACACCGTGCGGAACCGCGTCGCCGTCCTCAGCAAGCTCCTCGGGCGGCCGCTCGACGACCCGGATGCCCGGATGGAGCTGTGGTTCGCCCTCCGCTGGTCCGGGCCGCCGGTCAGCCTCACCAGCCAGGCGGTCCGGCCGGGCCGCGAGTGACCAGGCGGAACGACCGGCAGCCAGCGGACCGGCCCGGCCGGCCTACCGGCCAGCGGCACTGCAGGCGGCGGCCAGCACCGGCAGGCAGATGACGGCGATCGGCACCGCGAGCGACGCGGCTGCTCTGGCACGGCCGGCGATCCTGCCGGGCCGGCGCAGCTGGGCAGGCCGGGTGAGCAGTCGCTCCACCCGGACGGCAGCCGCCGGGCGGCCCGCGGTGAGCGCGCCGGCCCCGGCCCCGGCCCTGGCCAGCAGCACCAGGGCGGCCGCCAGGCTGCCCGCATCGTGACTGCGGGCGGCCGCATCGTCGGCCGCCATCTCGGCGAGGACCGCGACCTCCCGGCCCGCCTGCGCCAGCAGCGGCACCTGGGGGAAGGCACGGGCGAGGGCGGTGGCCACAGTCAGCAGCACGTGGTGGCGGCGCCGCAGGTGGGCACGTTCGTGGGCGAGCACCGCCCGCACCTGCGCCGGCTCCAGGACGGCCAGGGCGGCGCTGGAGACGACGACCAGGTGCCTGCCGCCGGGCAGGCAATAGGCCAGCGGCAGGCCGTTGTCGATGACGACCGCTCCCAGTTCCCGGTCGGGCCGCCCGGCGGCGGCCACGAACGCGGCGTGCTCGCGCCGCTCGCGCCGGCCCCGGCGCAACGCACTGGCCAGGCACCAGCACACCCGGAGCACCACCGCGGCAGCCAGCAGCGGCCCGGCCACCGCGACCGCCGGCCCGCCCGGAAGCACCGCGGCGGCCGGCATCCCCCCGCCGGAGACGTCCCCGGGCCGGGTCAGCGACACCGGCACGGTGACGGCGACCGCGGTCAGGGTCACCGCGATCACCCACGCCAGCGCAAGCGCCAGCCACAGGCTGATGGCGAGCCCGGGCCTGCGCAGCGCCCAGGGGCGGCGGAGCGCGGCGGGGGCAAGCAGCCCGGTGGCGGCAAGCAGTCCAGTGGCGGCCGCATAACAGCCCAGCAGCAGCCCGGCGGTCACCGGGCCGCCCCCGCCGCCGGCCGGGTCATGACGCGTTCTCCCCGGTGAGCCGCCGGTAGGCCGCTTCCACCGCGGTCGCCTCGTCGGCGGACAACTCCCCGATGAAGTGCAGCAGCACTCCGGCCCGGTCGCTGCTCGCGGCGAGTGCCTGCCGGATGAGGCGGGCGCCGTACTCATCGGCCGACACCAGCGCCTCATACCGGTAGGCGCGGCCGGCTTGCTGGCGCCGCAGCCAGCCTTTCCGGCGCAGGTTGTCCATGACCGTCATCACCGTGGTGTAGGCGACGGGCCGTTCCGGCTGCAGGTCACCGACGATCTCGCGGACGGTCACCGGCTGACCGCGGTCCCAGACCTTGCGCATGACCAGCGCCTCAAGTTCGCCCAGAGCCGGCACCCACTCGCCCCTTTCCGCACGCGCAGCCTACTACGACGGTAGTAGCTGACCGGGGGCGCGGCGGGCGCGGGACGATCCCCGGTCCGGCGGGTGTTGCGCTCCGGTCTACTATCACGATAGTACTAATTCAGTAGTAGCAGCGGCGGCGGCCAGGCGCGGAGGAGGACAACGGTGGGGAGTATCGCGGCGGGCCAGCTCGCGGGGGCGGGCCTGGCCGGGGGCACCGGCAGGTTGGCGGCGCCCGGCTTCATCCCGAGCCCCCCGGTCAGCGGGGTGCCCATCGGCCCGGCGTTCGTGCACTTCTATGGCCTGATGTACGTGATCGGGATCGCGCTCGCGATCTACCTCACCCGGCGGCGGTGGGCCGCCGCCGGGGGCGATCCCGGCCTGGTCTACGACGTGGCGATCTGGGCGGTGCCCGCCGGGATCATCGGCGGGCGGATCTACTTCGACCTCACCACCCCGTTCGACATCCCGCCGCACTGGTGGGGGCCGTTCGCGGTCTGGCAGGGCGGGCTCGGCGTCTGGGGCGGCATCGCCGCCGGGGCCGCGGCCGGGATTTGGCGGGTCCGGCGGGCCGGCGCCGACTGGCGGCTCATGGGCGACTGCGTCGCCCCGGGACTGCTGGTCGCGCAGGCGATCGGCCGCATCGGCAACTACTTCAACCAGGAGCTGTTCGGCAAGCCGAGCGGCCTGCCGTGGGCCGTGGAGATCAGCCGGTCCGCGCGCCTGGCCGCCGGGCTGCCCGAGCGCTACCTGGGGTTCCGCACCTTCCAGCCATCGTTCCTGTACGAGCTGATCTTCGACCTGGCGCTGGCGGCGGCGCTGATCTGGCTGGGCCGCCACCGCGCCATCCGCCCGCCGGGGCTGCTCGCGCTGTACGTGGCCGGGTACTCCGGCTACCGGATCTTCGAGGAGACGCTGCGGATCGACTCGTCCGCCCACCTGCTCGGCCTGCGGCTCAACCTGTACGTCGCGATCGTGCTCACCGTCGCCGGGCTGGCCTGGTTCGCCGTCAGCCAGCGGCCCCGGCTACCCGGCGGGAGCCGCGCGGGCGGGCCGGGTCTCATACATCCGGAACGCGACCACGATGCCGGAGGCGGCGGTGAGCACGGCGACCACCCAGATGGCGGCCACCACGCTGAAAGCGTCGGCGATGGCGCCGGCTAGCAGAGCGCCGACGGCGAACCCGCCGTCGCGCCAGAGCCGGTAGACGCCGACCGAGCGGGCCCGCCAGGCGGGGTGGGCGACATCCCCGATGGCCGCCAGCAAAGTGGGGTAGACCATCGCGGTGCCGGCCCCGAGCGCCGCCGCGGCGACGGCCCAGGCGGTGACCGTGGTGCTGATCGCGACCAGGCCGATGGCGAACGCCTGCACCATCATCCCGGCGGCGATGAGCCACTTGCGGCCGATGTGGTCAGACAGCGCGCCGGTGCCGAGCTGCCCGGCTCCCCACACGGCCGGGTACAGCGCGGCGAGCACGCCGACCTGGGCGACGCTCAGCCCGTGCCGGGTGAACAGGACCGGGAACACTCCCCAGGCAAGGCCATCGTTCAAGTTGTTGATCATCCCGGCCTGGCAGGCCGCCGACAGCGCCCGCTCCCGGAAACTGGTCAGCAGCGCGATCTGGCCGGTGCTCAGGTGCTCGCCCGGCCGGTCCGGGGCACGGGCGTGGCTGGCGCTCTCGTGCCTGGCGTGGCCGCGGGTCTCCCGCACCGCGGTCGCCGACAGGCCCAGGCCCAGCGCTATGCAGGCGGCACCGAGCAGGAACGGGGCCGGGCGCAGCCCGTAGGCACTGGCCAGGTAGCCGGTGGCGAGGGCGGTGACGGCGACGGCGCCGTAGCCGGCGGCTTCGTTCAGGCCCATGGCCAGGCCGCGGCGGCCGGGCCCGACCAGGTCGATCTTCATGATGACGGTGGTGGACCAGGTCAGGCCCTGGTTGACACCGAGCAGGACGTTGGCTGCCACCACCCAGCCCCAGTCCGGCGCCCAGATCAGCAGCGGCGGGATCGGCAGGGCGGCCAGCCACCCCGCGATCAGGACCGGCTTGCGGCCGAACCGGTCCGAGAGGGTCCCGGCGAAGAAGTTCGTGACGGCCTTGACCGCGCCGAAGGCCAGGATGAACGTTAGCGCGCTGGTGAACGCGGCCAGCTGGAACACCTGGCCGGCCAGCAGCGGGACCACCGTCCGCTCCTGTCCCAGGGTCCCGCCGACCAGCGCGTTGACCGCGACCAGCAGGCTGAACTGGGCCAGGTTCGCGCGCAGGCCGAGCCTGATCTGCCGTCCCGGCGCGACGCCGGCGGGCGCGGCGGGCCCGGGCGGCGGGGGCGGAGGGGTGGCGCCTGCGGATGTCATCTCAGTCGTCACGCTCCGGCCGCCCGGGTGACCAGCGGGTCACGGCGAGGGGCTGCCCGCCGGCGGCCCGGGGGGGGGGGGACCGCCGGCGGGCTCCCCGGCCAGGGGGTCGTAGCCGGCCTTCAGCGCCGGCCGGAGCGGGATCCCGATCATGATCAGTCTCCCTGCGCTCTCGCCGCCCGCACGATCATGTTACAGTATTCCATAGATCTATGGAAGATAGGAACGACGGTACCGGCAGGGCCAGGAGGAACGGGGCGCCCGGCAGCACCGGGGAGGACCTATGGGCGACGCGCAGCGCAAGGCCGCGCTTTATGAGCAGTTCGCCCGCGTCGGTAAGGCGCTGGCCAGCCCGAAGCGGCTGGAACTGCTGGACCTGCTCGCCCAGGGCGAGCGGAACGTGGAGGGCCTGGCGGCCGCGGCCGGGCTCGGCGTGACCAGCTGCTCGGCGCACCTGCAGGTGCTGCACCAGGCCCGGCTGGTGAGCACCCGCAGGCAGGGCACCCGCGTCTACTACGCGCTCGCCAGCGATGACGTCGCCCTGCTGTATGCGCGCGTGCGCGACGTCGCCGCCAGCCTGCTGGCGGAGGTGGAGCCCGCCCGGCGCGCCTACCTGGGGGAGGAGATCATCGAGGAGATCTCCCGGGAGGAGCTGCTCCGCCGGGCCGGGGCCGGCCGGGTCACCGTTCTCGACGTGCGCCC
>JAIRTY010000418.1 GCA_031254715.1 Nocardiopsaceae bacterium
CCCACGGCACCCGGTGCACCGCGAGCCCGCGGCTGATCACGCCGACGATATGCGCCGCGAGCCCGGCGACGGTCAGCGCCACGGCCGCCCGTACCCACCGGCCCATCGGGCGGGCGCCCTGCCCCCCGGCGGGGACAGCACCCGGATCGCCGGGACCGGCACTGGCTCCGGGCCCGGCCCCTGCTGCGGCATCCTCGGCAGGGCGGGCCGGCCTGCCGCCGGCCCCGGCGGCCGCGCTGCCAGGAGCGCCGGCCGCGGCGCCCGCCGGCACCAGGCCGGCCGCTGGTTCCCGGGCGGGCCTGACCATGGCCAGCGCGTCCCGCCCGAACGCGAAGTCACCCGCGAAGGCCAGCAGCGCCAGGCCGTAGCCGACGATGGTGATCACGTAGGCGTAGTGGCTCAGGTTGGCCAGCCCGTAGTCGATGGGCACGGTCACTCCCCCTCGGTCTGGGATTCCAGCTCGGCGGCCAGGGCGGCGAACTCGGTCTCGAAGGAGCCCGCGGCATCGGTACGCGCGAGCCCGCCCAGCTCGACCGCGGTGCGCCCGTCAGGACCCGGCCGGGCCCGCACGAACACCCGGCGCCGCCGGACGAAGAATGACAGCAGCAGGCCGGCCAGGGCGGCGCTGCCGGCTATCAGGGCCGGCACGGTGCCGGGGTCATAGGTGATGGCCAGGCTCATCCACTGCCGGTAGCCGGTGAAGGTCAGGGTCCCGTTCCCGCCAGGCAGCTTCATGGCCTGGCCGGGGGCCAGCGGCCGCGGGCTGACCGGCAGCCGCCGCAGGCCCGCGGTGTCCAGCGTGTACACCGACTGCGCCGGGCCGCTGTTCATGCCGAGGTTGCCGGTGTAGGAGACCAGGCTCACGGCCGGGTTGTCAGGGGCCGGGAAGGCGGAGCGGAGCCTGCCGCCAATGTCCACGGCGGTGGGCAGGAACACGCCGGCGAACCCGAGCTGCCGGGGACGGGCGTCCGGCACCTTGATCACCCCTTCGGAGGTGAAGCCGGCCGAGTCAACCGCGATGAACGGCACCGGGCCGTCGAACACGACGCGGCCGGTCCCGTCGGTGACCCTGAACACCGGCGCATAGCCGTGCCCGATCATGAACACCCGGACCCCGTCCACGCCCAGCGGGTGATTCACCCGCAGGTCGTAGCGGCGGGACGGGTCGCCGGGCTGGGGCGAGTACCGGATGTAGCCGTTGAACCCGGACGGCTGCCCGCGCTGGGCACCGGAGCTGATGTAGGACGCCCGGAACCGGTCGAGGGTGATGGAGAACGGCTGCAGGCTGTCCGCTGACACGGCCCGGCCGGGGTGGAAGGCGTCCAGATCGGTGATGGTGTTAGCGAACGAGTCGCCCTCCACCAGCAGCCGGTTGGCCTTATACCCGAACATCCCGCCCGCCGCGACCGCCACCAGCACGCCCAGCAGCGCCAGGTGGAACAGCAGGTTCCCGGCCTCCCGCAGGTAGCCCTTCTCGGCTGACACCCAGCCGTCGCCGGTCCGCAGCCGGAACCGCTTGCCGGCCAGCAGCCGGGACGCATCGGCCAGCGCGGCCGCCGGCGGCAGCCGGGTCTGGTAGCTGGCCGTCAGCGGGAGCCGGGACAGCATGCCGGGGGCGCGCGGCGGCGGCTGCCGCGCCGACCCGGCCAGCCGGAACGTGCGGGGGATGACGCAGCCGGCCAGCGAGGCGAACAGCAGCAGGTAGATCGCCGCGAACCAGGGGGCAGCGAACACGTTGAACAGCGACAGCCGCGCCAGCAGCGGGGCCAGCGATGGGTGCGCCTGGTAGTACTGCTGCACGCCCTGCGGGTTGATGCCCTGCTGCGGCAGCATCGACCCCGGCACCGCGGCGATCGCCAGCAGGAACAGCAGCACGAGGGCCGTCCGCATGGAGGTCAGCTGCCGCCAGCCCCACCGCAGCCACCCGGTTGCCGCGGCCGCGCGGCCGGGGCGGCGCGGCGGCGCGGGTGCCGCCGCCGACGGCGGGACGCGCAGCCCGGTCACGGGGTCACCGCCCGCGGTCGCCTGGTCATGCCGGCTGCCCCGCCTTCCCGATCAGCCGGGCCAGGTCCGAGTAGCTGGCCTCGCCCACGACCCGGGCCACGATCTGACCGCTCCGGCCAATCACCAGGGTGGTGGGAGTGCCGGCCGGCGGGACGGTATGGCGGAAGCCGAGCGCGATCGCGTCGGACGGGTCGCTCAGGCTCGGGTAGGTGATGCCGAAGTTCCGCCGGAACGCGTCAGCGGCAGCCGTGCTGTCCCTGATGTCGACGCCGAGGAAGCGGACCCCGTCGGGCCGGAAGTGACGGTCCAGGGCCGCGAGCGCGGGCGCCTCGGCCCGGCACGGCGTGCACCACGATCCCCAGAAGTTCAGCACCACCACGTGCCCGCGGTAGGCAGCAAGGCTGAGCTCCGCCCCGGTGAGGGTGGTCCCGGAGACCGAGGGGACGGCGGGCCGGGCTCCGGCCGGATAGACCGTGACACCAGAGTCCCCGGACACGAAGCTCTGGCCGTTGCCAGGCGGGCCGTTCTGGCCTGCCGCCCTGGCGCAGCCGGCGGCCAGCAGCAGCGACCCGGCCGCCAGCACGGCGGCCACGGCGCGGCAAGGGGAAAGCGCCGGACGCATCAGCAGATGATCTCCTACAACGAGTAGTACCGCGGCCCCTATTGTGCCTGATCCCGCCCGGCGGGCCGACGCCGGCCCTGGCAGCGAGCCACGCCCCCGGCAGCTACGCCCAGGCGGCGAGTGCCCGGCCGCGTGCGCGCGATCGAGCAGGGATGTGGCGTGCCGGTGAGGTGAGCCCCGCGGCCGGGCGGCGGTGCGCACGCCGGACCTGGCGGCTTCGCAGTCAGGGCACGTCGGCAGGCTGGGTCGCGAGGGCGTGCTCGAGCTTGGCGAGGGTGGTGGCCAGTGCCCTCTGCTCGGCGGGGATGAGTGCGCTGATCAGGCTGGCTTCGCGGGTGAGCAGGTGCCGCACGGCCGGCTCGATGAGGCGGTGGCCGGCTTCGGTCAGCCGGACCGCGACCGCGCGGCGGGAGGCGCCAGACGGTGAGCGTTCGACCAGCCCGGCTCGCTCGGCCCGGGCGATGCGCTGGGAGATGGCGCCGGCGGTGACGAGCGTGCGGGCGGTGATTTCGCGGGTGGTGAGCTCGTACGGCGGCCCGGCGCGGCGGATCACGCTGAGCAGGTCCAGCGTGGACCGGTCGATGCCGAGCCGGGACAGCGTGCGCCGCCGTTCGTCGGCCAGGATCTTCGCGACCCGCCACAGCGGCGTGATCACCTCGATCGAGCCGGCGCCTATCCCGGGCAGTTCCCGCTCCCAGGCGGCGGCGATATCGGCGGCGGGCCAGGCGGCCGCCGGCCCGGCCGGCACCGGCTCCGCCGGCGCAGCCCCCGCTACCGCGTGCCCGGCCGGCCCGGCGCTGTCGTCGCAGGACATCGGCAACCTCCGAATAGATTTAAAGCTAAACATAGCTCACTGCGAGCCAGCGGGAGCTCCGCAATCGACGATGCCCGGCCCGACCTTGCCCGGATTGACGCACACAGGCCTGGACCTTACTTTGTTTAGATCTAAACATTGGAGGTCTTGGCATGGGACGAGAAGTGGTGGTGACCGGCGGCGGGACCGGCATCGGTTATGCGGTGGCGGCACGCTTCGCCCAGCAGGGTGATGCGGTGCTGATAACGGGGCGCCGTCCTGATCGCGTGCGCGCAGCGGCCGAGCGGCTCGGGCCGGCGGTGCGGGCTGTGGCGTGCGATGCCACCGACCCGGCCGCCGTGCAGGCGCTGCAGCCAAGTCTTCCGGCGTCGGTGGACGTGCTCGTCAACAACGCCGGCGGCAACATCGAGTTCGACCGGCCCGAGCCGGCCGATCTGGCGGAGCTTGCCGCCAGCTGGCGGGCGAACCTCGACGCCAACCTGGTCTCCGCGGTCCTGATGACCGCCCTGGTCGCTGACCGGCTCGCCGCAGGCGGCTCGGTGATCAGCGTGGGATCGATCGCCGCTGACAAGGGCGCCGGCTCCTACGGCGCGGCGAAAGCGGCCCTCGCCTCGTGGAACATCAGCCTCGCCGGTGAGCTCGGTCCCCGCGGGATCACCGCGAACGTGGTAGCGCCCGGGTACACCGCCGGCACCGAGTATTTCCGCGACCGCCTGACCGGCACCCGCCGTCAGCACCTCGTCGCCGCCACCAGTACCGGACAGGCCGGCCGCCCCGGCGACATCGCCGGCGCGGTGTTCTTCCTCGCCTCTGGCGACGCGCGCCAGATAACCGGCCAGGTGCTCCCGGTCAACGGCGGCGCGTGGCCCACCCGGTGAGCGGCGCGGAAGTCAAGCCCCGGCGTGCCGCTGCCCGCCGCTGCCAGCGGGCTCGGCGTACGAGATGGCCGTGATCTTCCCGTTCTGATAGGTCATGCTCGTCACGCTGCCGAGCGCGCACTGGCGGCGGCCGGGGTGGTGCCACAGGTGACGCTGCTCGGCGGCCCGGCGGGCCACCCAGATCGGGAGCTGGTGGCTGACGCAGACGGCCTCCCGCCCGGCGGCGGCCCGGGCCGCGTCCGCCATCGCCGCGCGCATCCGGGCCGCGATGCCGGTGTAAGGCTCGCCCCAGGACGGGCGGAACGGGTCGTACAGGTACCGCCAGGCCGACGGGCGGCGCAGCACTCCCGAGCCCACCCCGAACGTCTCCCCCTCGAACTGGTTCCACGGCTCGATCAGCCGCTCGTCCTCGGTGATGTCAAACCCGAACTCGGCGGCCACCGGCGCGGCGGTCTCCATTGCCCGTTCCAGCGGAGACGACAGCAGAACCGCGACGTCCCGGCCAGCCAGGAAGTCCGCCGCGGCCTTGGCCATCATCCGGCCGTCCTCGGACAGCCGGTAGCCAGGCAGCCTGCCGTACAGCACGTCCCGCGGGTTGTGCACCTCGCCGTGGCGGAGCAGGTGCACCACGGTGGTATCGCTCGCCGCGGCCGCGGGCGGCCGGCCCTCCCAGGCTCCCCCGCTCACGCCAGTGCCTCCGCGGCCGCCCGGGCGGCGCCCGGGAGCGCGTCGGCGATCCGGGTGATCGCGTCGTCGTCGTGGGCGGCCGACACGAACCACGCCTCGTACGGCGACGGCGGCAGGTAGACCCCGCCGGCCAGCATCGCGTGGAAGAACGCGGCGTAGGCCGCGCCGGACTGGCCGCGCGCCTCGCCGTAGTCGCGCACCGGCTGGCTGGTGCCGAGGAAGAACGAGAACAGGTTGCCCGCCTCCTGCAGCCGGAACGGCACCCCGGCCGCATCGAGCGCGCTGGCGGTCAGCTTGGCGATGGCGGCCGCGGCCTCGTCAAGCCGCGCGTACACCTCCGGCGTGCAGGCCCGCAGCGTGGCCAGCCCGGCGGCGGTGGCCAGCGGGTTCCCTGACAGGGTGCCCGCCTGGTAGACCGGGCCCGCCGGGGCCAGCCGGTCCATGATCTCGGCCCGGCCGCCGAACGCCGCCGCCGGCGTCCCGCCGCTCATGACCTTCCCGAACGTCATCAGGTCGCCGGCGACGCCCTGCCGGCCGTACCAGCCCGACCGGGTGACCCGGAAGCCGGTGAGCACCTCATCCATGATGAGCAGCGCGCCGTACTCGTCGCACAGCCCGGCGAGCAGCTCGTTGAACCCGCCGGCGGGCGGCACCACGCCCATGTTGGCCGGGCACGCCTCCGTGATCACGCAGGCGATCTGCGGCCCGTGCTCCACGAACGCCTGCCGCACCGCCAGCGCGTCGTTGTAGGGCAGCACCAGCGTGTCGGCTGCCGCGGCGCCGGTCACCCCGGGCGAGTCCGGCAGCCCGAACGTGGCGACCCCGGACCCGGCGGAGGCCAGCAGCGCGTCCACGTGGCCGTGGTAGCAGCCGGCGAACTTCACGGTGAGCCGGCGCCCGGTGAACCCGCGCGCCAGCCGGACCGCGGTCATCGTGGCCTCGGTACCGGAGTTGACCAGCCGGACCTTCTCCACCGGCGCCCGGGCGCAGATCTCCTCGGCCAGCTCGACCTCGCGCTCGGTGACGGTGCCGAAGGAGGTCCCGGCCCTGGCCGCCGTGGTGACCGCCTCCACCACAGCCGGATGGGCGTGGCCGAGGATGATGGGTCCCCACGAGCAGATCAGGTCGACAAGTTCCCGGCCGTCCACGTCGACCAGGTAGGGCCCGTGCGCGGAGGCCATGAACACGGGCACCCCGCCCACCGCGCCGAACGCGCGCACCGGCGAGTTCACGCCGCCGGGGATCACCGCGGCGGCTCGCCGGAACAGATCCGCCGACCGGCCGTGGCTCACTGCGTGACCTCGTCGCAGGCGTCGGCAAGGAACTCGAGCAGCCGCAGCGCGTCCGGCAATGAGTGCTCCCTCGGGGTGCGGATCCAGTGCGCCGCCAGTCCCCGGCCGTACCGGGACGGCGGCGCCAGCACGTAACTGTTGCGGCAATGCCAGCGCAGGCCGGCCACCCGCGCCACGCTATCCGGTTCGCAGTCCAGGTGACACGACCACCATTCGACCTCGTCGTCGGGCACGCCCCTGGTCGCGACCAGGAACAGGGCCCGCCCGCCTGCGCTCAGCGCGACCGGGCCGGGGCTGACGCCAGCCCGGTCCATGGTGGCCAGCGCGATCGGCCCGGCCGGGGCGGGCACGTCGAGCACGTCGAACACCCGGCCGGTGACCAGCAGCACGTTCGCTTCCGGCTGCTCCTGCCACCACCGGCTTACCTCGTCCGGGTCGGCCGACGCCTCCAGCTGCCAGGCGGGCGAGACGGGGTGCGCGCCGGGCGCCGGGCAGCCCACCCGGTCGCACGAGCACGCCCGTCCGGTCTCCCGCACCCGGCCCCGGCCGGAGGCCCCCAGCAGGGCGGAATCCGGCCGCAGGTGCGCGCCCAGGCAC
>JAIRTY010000435.1 GCA_031254715.1 Nocardiopsaceae bacterium
TCGGGGTTCGGCATGGACCTGATGGAAAAGGTCCGCACCGCCCTGGACATCGGCGGGCCCACCTTCGTCCAGACCCACGACCCCTGCCCCAAAGGCTGGGACTATGACCCGCGCATGTCGCACGAGCTGGCGGTCATGGCGGTCGAGTGCGGGATCACCCCGCTGTGGGACTGCCTCGAAGGTGAGCTGCGCTACCAGGGCCTGACGGCCCAGCAGGTGGAGGGCAAGGTGCGGCGCCGCCCGGTCGCCGACTACCTGCGCCGGCAAGGCCGGTTCGCGCACTTCACCGACGAGGACCTCGGCTTCTTCCAGTCCCGCATCGACCAGATGTGGGAAGAGTGGATCCTGCCCGGCGTGCTGCGGATCAGCCAGACCCCGCTCGGCCGGCTGCCAGTGTCATCCTCGCGCCCCCAGACCGCCCCCGCCGGGTCCGCGGCCCAGGCGAGCGCGGGAGGCCACCGTGGCTGAACTGCTCCCCGGCGCCCCGGTCACCAGCCTGCACGCGCTCGGCCCGGCCGAGGACCTGGCCGCCTACCAGGCCCGCGGCGGGTACCAGGCACTGCGGTCGGCCCAGGACACCAGCCCGGACCAGATCATCACCACGGTCCGGGAGGCCGGGCTGACCGGCCGCGGCGGGGCCGGCTTCCCCGCCGCCGCCAAATGGGAAGCCGCCCGCGCCTGCCCCGGGCCCCGCTACCTGGTGGTCAACGCCGCCGAAGGCGAACCAGGCTCCTACAAGGACCGCCACCAGCTGGCCCGCGCCCCCCACCAGGTCCTCGAAGGCACCCTCATCGCCGCCCGGGCCACCGGCGCCGCCGAAGTCATCGTCTACATCAACAGCGAGTTCGCCGCCGCGCACGATGCCCTGGCCACGGCCATCGGGGAACTGGATGCGGCCGGCCTGGCCGCCACGCTGCCGCCGATCCGGCTGCTGCTGGAAAACCACGTCTACATCGCCGGCGAGGAAACAGCCCTGCTCGCCGTCCTCATGGGCCGCCCCGCCTGGCCCTGGCCCAAACCCCCCTACCCCACCGAACGCGGCTACAACGACCAGCCCACCGTGGTCAACAACGTCGAAACACTCGCCCACGTGCCGCTGATCCTCCGCCGCGGCCCGGACTGGTACCGCCAGCACCAGCCCGTACTGTTCTCAGTCACCGGCGACGTCGCCCGGCCCGGGGTGTTCGAGCTGCCGCTCGGGATCCCGGTGCGGGACCTGATCGCCCAGGCCGGCGGCCCGCTGCCCGGCGACCAGGTAGCCGCGGTGCTGCCCGGCGGATACTCCCTCCCCTGGCTGCGCGCTGACCAGCTCCACCTGGCCATGGAGCCAGAGGCGCTGAAAGCGGCCGGCACCGGGCTCGGCGCATCGGTCATCGTGGTCGGCGCCCAGCAAGGACCCGGGCTGGCCGCAGCGCGGATAGCCGCCTTCTTCGCCCGCGAAACCTGCCAGACCTGCCCCATCTGCGTCACCGGCACCGCCCGCCTCGCCCAGCTCCTGCGCCCAGGCGCCGACCGGAACCTCACCCCCGCCGAAAGCCAGGAAATCACCGAACTCGCCGGCGAGCACCGCGGCAAAGGCATCTGCACCCTGCTCGACAGCGCCGCCACCGTAGCCCTCGCCTCCGCCCCCCACCTGGTCGGCGACGAGCAAACCGCGGCGCCAGTGGCCTGATCCGAACACCCAGCGCCGTTCCCGGACGGCGGTGGCTCCCGGCGCCCGGGAGTTCTGCCTCCGGAGTCAGGAGACGTTCATGGCGGATCTACCAGAACCCCGCCATCAGCGCATGGGTCACAGCCCCGTCCCGGGCGCCGCCAGGCAGCGAGCTCCGCCGGCTCATGCACGCTGGCGGTTGGCGACTGACGACTGGCGACCATATGGGCCGAGTGCCGAAGGAGACAAGAACCGCACGGAACCGTTTCTGTGCGAGCAACGGCCTGACCTTCCCGATGGCCTTTCGTCAGAGAGAGGAGGCGAAGCCCCGTGACAGCTGCCGCCAATTCCGGGGATTTGCCCTACCAGATCATCACCAATCCCACCACCGGTAAGCAGTACCGTATCGGTGAAGACCCCAAGCAGTTAATTGGTTACGGCCGGTGGGTCCCCATCCTGGCGGCATGGGCCGCCATGTTCATGGCCGGGATCCTGGAATACACGTGGGGCGCGCTGTCAGGCTCCATGATGGCTAAGCACGGCTGGAGCCTCAGCTCCGTGTTCTGGATGTTCTCCGTCTACATCATCTTCGAGTCCGTAGCCAGCCACCCGATGACCGGCTTCCTGCGGGACCACGGAATCCTCAAGGTCCGGTACGCCGTCGGCATCGGCGCGGTGCTCTGCGGCATCGTCGCCTACGGGCTCACCGCCACCGCGAGCGGCGCCTGGCAGCTCTATCTCGGTTACGCCTTCTTCGGCGGTATCGGCTCGGGAATGATCTACAACAGCTGCATCAACATGACCGGGAAGTGGTACCCGGACAAGCAGGGCTGGCGCAACGGCTTCGTCGACGGCGGCTGGGCCTACGGCGCTGTCCCGTGGATCATCGCCATCGGTGGCATCGCCGGCGACACCGGCGGGGCCAACCTCCGTGGTTTCCTGACCGCCTTCATCTGGATCCAGGGCATCTCCCTGACCGTCATCGTCCTGATAGCGGCCTTCTTCATGAAGGACCCGCCGAAGAACTGGTGGCCGGCCGGCGTGGACCCGCTCAACTGGTCCAAGTACAAGCGGGGCCAGGCGCACGACCTGCACGCCAACCCGCCGGCGCTCAAGCAGTACACCACCAGGGAGATGTGGCGCACCCCGCAGCCGAAGTGGATCGGCATCCAGTTCGCCCTGTTCGTCGGGGCGTCGCTGTTCGGGGTCACCTACCTCTTCCCGTTCGGGGAGGCGATGCACCTCGGCATCTGGGCCGCTGCGGGAGGATTCGCGGGATTCTCCCTGGCGGACGGGATCTTCCGGCCGATCTACGGCTACATATCGCAGTTCATCGGCAGACGGATGACGATGACGTACGCCTACGTGGTCGACGGCGTCTTCGTGCTGCTGACCCTGTGGGCGGGCGAGGCACGCATCCCGTGGCTGTTCGCGGTCCTGGCGGTTATCACGGGCGGACTGTCGGGGGCGAACTTCCCGATGACGTCCACCATCATCACCGACTACTACGGGTCGAACTTCAACGCGATCAACTACGCCTCGATCTACTCGTTCAAGGCCATCGGCGGGAGCTTCGCCGGCGGCATCGCGGCCCTGGTGATGACCGGCGGGGTTGAAGTTGCCGGCCAGCCGCACTGGGTCAACGGCTTCGTCTTCGGCGCGGTGCTGGCTTTCCTCGCGACCTTCGTCATCTACTTCCTGTGCAAGGCGCCCACGCTGGAGCAGATGAAGAAGGCGGAGGCCGGTGCGGCGGAAGCAGCCGCGCGGCGGGCCGCGAAGCGCGGCGAGAAGACCGGCCGGTCCGCAGTCACCTAAGGCCGGGCGTCCCGCGCTGCATGTCCCTGCGCAGAGGGGAGGGTGCCCGGATCGGGCGCCCTCCCCCGAGCCCAGGCTGGACGGTTACTCTCGCCTGCCCCGGACAGCGGGCACCGACGCGGCCGGGCTGCGGTTGTGCCCGCCGCCTGACGGGACTCCCGCCGGAGTGGGGTGATCTTCTCGCACATGCTGGCGGAAAGCCTTCTCGAACGAGGGCCACCAGGGCGGCCCGTCCGGAGGCTCGTCGGGCGGCGGAGGCGGCCAGTCCCCGCCGCCCCATGGCCCGGCTTCTCGTGGCAGCAACCAGGCGAGGAGCCCCGCCATGGCGAGCAGCAGCGCGAGCGGGACGCACGTGGCCAGCACCAGAAGGGCCATATACCTTGTTCCGGTCGCAATGATCGCGGGCACGACACCGACCAGCGCCGTGCCGGACACTACGGCCGCCGTCGGAGCCGCCAGGGTCACCCACTCGGGAAGCGGGAACGGCCGGTTCCGCCAACGTGAGGCACGACCGAACTTCATATTCCTCCCTCGCTGGCCGCCGGTCAGGGGAAGCGCTTCGCCTGGTCGACGTTCTTGCGGGCCCAAATTCACGCTACCCGAGGCCGCCGGGGGGTAATTCACCCGGGCGGCCGGCGATGTGGCCACCAGACCTGGATGTTTGCCTTGCACATTGGGAGATCAAATGGCTACAGGTCCCGCGCAGGCCGATGAGCTCCTGCCGGTCCGCCCGGTCACGCGGCCCAGGACACTGGGGCAGTCGGTCTATGAGGCGCTGCTCGAACTCGTGGTCGCTGGGCGGCTCCAGCCCCGGCAGCACCTGGTGGAGACGGCGCTTGCCCGTCAGCTGGGGGTCAGCCGGCAGCCGGTGCGGGAGGCACTGCATCGGCTTCACTCAGAAGGCTGGGTGGAGTTCCGGCCGAACGGGGGAGCGTTTGTGCACGTTCCCGCCACCCATGAGGTCGACGAGCTGCTCGCCGTACGGGCGCTGCTCGAGGTGGAAGCCGCCCGGCTGGCAGCCCGGCAAGGGAGCAAGCAGCAACTGGCCCGGCTGCTGAGCATCTGCGGTGATGGCGAGGCTGCTGTGCGCGACAGCGACCCAGAGCGGTTCAGCGCCGCCAACTACAGCTTCCACGCCGCGCTCGCCGAACTCGCGGGAAACAGCATCCTCGCCCAGCTCTGGCGGGTTGTTGCCCAGCGGGCGCGCTGGCATTACCAGATCGTGGCCGCGGTGCGCATGTGTGACTCGTGTGACGAGCACCGCGAGATTGCGCAGGCGATCGTGGCCAGGGATGAGCGGCGGTCTGCCGAGGCGGCTCAGGTCCATATTGAGCGAACGAGGATCGCTTACCACCGGAGCCGCCGTTAGGAGCAACGAGCTCCGGCCAGATCTTGATCATGTAATGCCGCCGGCCGGGGGCGGGTCGCGCAACCCGCCCGGTGCGCGGGAGACTGGGGACATGGCTGAACTTCTCGACCGGCATCGCGCGGTCATGCCGAACTGGATGGGTCTGTACTACGACCAGCCGCTGGAGCTGGTCAGCGGTAGCGGCAGCCGGGTCACCGACTCGGGCGGCCGTACCTATCTCGATTTCTTCGGCGGCATCCTCACCAACATGCTCGGGTACGACGTTCCCGAGGTCCGGGAGGCGGTGCAGCGCCAGCTCGGCACGGGCATCGTGCACACCTCGACCGTGTACCTGATCCGCAGCCAGGTGGAGCTGGCCGAGAAGCTGGCCCGGCTGTCCGGGATTCCCGGTGCCAAGGTGTTTTTCACCAACTCCGGCACCGAGGCGAATGAGACCGCGCTGATGCTGGCCACCGCGGCGCGCCGGTCGAACCAGGTGCTCGCGCTGCGCAACAGCTATCACGGCCGCTCGTTCGGCGCGGTGGCGATCACCGGCAACGTGTCGTGGAAGGCGTCGCCGCTGGCCCCCTTCGGGGTGACTTACCTGCATGGCACCGACCGGCACCTGCCGGCGTTCGCGGGGCTGTCCGACACGGACTACACCGCGGCTGCGGTCGCGGACCTGCGGCACGTGCTCAGCACCTCGGCCCGGGACGTGGCATGCCTGATCGCCGAGCCGATCCAGGGCGTGGGCGGGTTCACGATGCCGCCGGATGGGCTGCTGGGTGAGTACCAGCGCGTGCTCGCCGAGCAGGGCATCTTGTTCATCTCCGACGAGGTGCAGACGGCATGGGGCCGGACCGGCGAGCACTTCTGGGGGTTCAGCGCGCACGGGGTCACGCCCGACATCATCACCTTCGCCAAGGGGCTGGGGAACGGGCTGGCGATCGGCGGGGTGATCGCGCGCGGCGACCTGATGGATGGCCTGCCCGGCAACGGCATCTCCACTTTCGGCGGCAACCCGCTGTCTGCCACCGCGGCCAACGCCACCCTCGACTACCTGCTCGGCCACGACCTGCAGCGGAACGCGGCGACCCTGGGCACGATGATCATCGATGGGCTGCGGGAGGCGGCCGCCGGCACGGCCGCGGCCGGCGAGGTGCGGGGCAAGGGCCTGATGTTCGCCCTGGACCTGGTCGACCCGCGGACCGGGGACCCCAGCCCGGCGCTGGCCACCCGGATGCTGGAACTCACCCGTGAGCGGGGGCTGCTCATCGGCAAGGGCGGGCTGTACGGGCACGCGCTGCGGATGGCCCCGCCGATGAACCTGACCGAAGCCGACGCCAAGGAAGGGCTGGGGATCCTCACCGACGCGCTGGCGGCGGTCGACGCCGAGGCGGCGCGGTAACAGGCGCGGGCCTCCAGGAGAACGGGCAACGAGACCACGCAAGCGTCACGCCGGAGGAGCGGAGTAGCTAACCATGAAGAACGTTACGCATTGGATCGGCGGCAGGCCCTGGGACGGGGCGGCTCAGCGTCAGGGTGACATCTATGACCCGGCGGCCGGGCAGGTGACCGGCCGGGTGGACTTCGCCTCGGCCGCGGTGGTGGATGATGCGGTGGCGGCGGCGGGGAAGGCGTTCGGGTCGTGGCGGGCGGCCTCGCTCACCAAGCGGACGCAGATCCTGTTCGCGTTCCGGGAGCTGGTCCGCGCCCATACCGGTGAGCTGGCGGAGCTGATCAGTTCCGAGCATGGCAAGGTGGCCGGCGACGCGGCGGGTGAGGTGGCGCGCGGGCTTGAGGTCGCCGAGTTCGCCTGCGGCATCGGCCACCTGCTCAAGGGCGGGTTCTCGGAGAACGTGTCCACCGGGGTCGACGCGTACTCGATCCGCCAGCCGCTGGGGGTGGTGGCGGGCATCACCCCGTTCAACTTCCCTGCCATGGTGCCGATGTGGATGTTCCCGATCGCGATCGCCTGCGGCAACACGTTCGTGCTGAAGCCCTCGGAGAAGGACCCGTCGGCGTCGTTGCTGCTGGCGCGGTTGTGGGCGGAGGCTGGGCTGCCTGAGGGGGTGTTCAATGTGGTGCAGGGCGATAAGGAGGCGGTCGGCGCGCTGCTGGCCCATCCGGAGGTGCGGGCGGTCAGCTTCGTCGGGTCGACGCCGGTCGCCCGGTATGTCTACCAGACCGCGACCGGGGCCGGGAAGCGGGTGCAGGCGCTGGGGGGGGCCAAGAACCACATGGTGGTGCTGCCCGACGCTGATCTTGACCTGGCTGCCGACGCCGCGGTGTCGGCCGGGTTCGGGTCGGCGGGGGAGCGGTGCATGGCGGTGTCGGTGCTGGTGGCGGTGGAGCCGGTGGCCGATGACCTGGTGGCCAGGATCGCGGGCCGGGTGAAGGCGCTGCGGGTCGGGCCCGGCAGCGACACCCAGGCCGAGATGGGGCCGCTGGTGTCGGCCGCGCACCGGGACAAGGTCGCCTCCTACCTGGACGCCGGCGTCGCCGGCGGCGCCACCCTCGCGGTGGACGGGCGCGCTCATGCGGTGACTGGCGGCAGCGAGGAGGGCTTCTGGCTGGGGCCCAGCGTGCTGGACCATGTCACGCCGCAGATGAGCTGCTACACCGATGAGATCTTCGGCCCGGTGCTGTCGGTGGTGCGGGTCCGGTCCTATCACGACGCGGTCGCTTTGGTGAGCGAGAACCCCTACGGCAACGGCACGGCGATCTTCACCAGCGACGGCGGCGCCGCCCGCCGGTTCGTGAACGAGGCCGAGTGCGGGATGATCGGGGTCAACGTGCCGATCCCGGTCCCGATGGCCTACTACTCCTTCGGCGGCTGGAAAGCGTCACTGTTCGGTGACACCCACGCGTACGGGACCGAGGGCGTGCACTTCTACACCCGAGGCAAGGCCGTCACCTCCCGCTGGCTGGACCCCAGCCACGGCGGCGTCAGCCTCGGCTTCCCCCAGAACCAGTAGGCGTCTCGGTTCGTGGCGCCTGTCAGCCGGTGGCGGCGGCCCTCGCTCAGCCGCGCCGGAAGACGGCCGCGTTCGCGACGGCCGCGGCTGACAACAGCACCACGCCGACCGCCAGGCTGGCGACCAGCCCGCCGTGGAACGAGCTGCCGTGCTGTGCCAGCCGGCCGGCCCCGGCTGACCCCCCGCTGACCAGCCCGCCGAACAGCGCCACTCCCATCGCGGAGCCCAGCTGGCGGGACGCGTTGAGCACGCCGCCGGCCAGCCCGGCCTGGGACGCCGGCACGCTCTCCAGCAGGGCGGTGATCAGGGCCGGGATCGACGCCCCGACGGCGCCGAACGGGATCAGCAGCAGCGCCGTCCGCCACACCGGGCCCGCCCAGGCCAGCCCGGGGAGCCCGGCGGCGGTCACCAGCATGCCCGCCACCAGCGGAACGGCCGGGCCGTATCTGGCGGCCAGCCTGGGCGAGGCCAGGTTGGCGAGCATGACGACGGCGGCCACGGGAACGAACATCAGCCCGGCCGCCAGTGGGGAGGCGCCGCGGACCTGCTGCACGTAGAGCCCCATGACGAACGCGATCCCGTACCAGGCGGCGTTGATGGCGAACCCGCTGCCGAGCACGACCGGGGCGGCGCGGTCACGGAATAGCCCGAGCGGCACCACCGGGGCCGCCGCCCGCGACTCGGCCAGCACGAACGCCCCGGCCGCCGCGATGGCGATGGCGAACGCGGCCAGCACCCGGGGCGCCCCGTACCCCGCCGGGCCGGCCTCGATCATCGCGTAGGTCAGCCCGCCCAGCATCAGGACCGCCGCGAGCTGGCCGCTGAGGTCCAGGCCGGCGGGCAGGCGCGGGGACGGCGGCACCCGGACAAGCAGCGCGAGCGCAGCGAGTCCGGCCGGGACGTTGATCAGGAAGATCCCGCGCCAGCTCCACTCGCTGACCAG